>JAILNT010000143.1 GCA_024691265.1 Treponema sp.
AAATTAAAGCCAGGACAATTTATAAGTGAAAAGGCTATTGCAGATATTATAGGTGTTAGTCGTACTCCAGCACATGAAGCAATATTTGATTTATCAAGAAAAGGAATGATAGATATCTATCCACAAAGAGGAAGTATGATATCTTTTATAGATGAACAGCGTGTAATGGAATGTGGAGCTGCAAGATTATCTTTAGAAGCTCTCGCTGTTGCTAATATTTGCTCAAATTTTTTAGATATAGATTTTTCAAAACTCGAAGATAATATCGAGAAACAGGAAAAATCATTCAGCAGAAAAGATTCAGATGAGTTCTTTGAATTAGATTCTCTTTTTCATGAACAGATTTTTAACACCGCAAATAAAGCTTTCACTTGGTATTTTTTACATCAAATGCAGATGTCATTTGAC
Organism: Treponema sp.; assembly: GCA_024691265.1. GTDB lineage: Bacteria > Spirochaetota > Spirochaetia > Treponematales > Treponemataceae > Treponema_D. The sequence continues at coordinate 409 of JAILNT010000143.1, forward strand.
AGGGTAAGAATGCTAAATTTAATGAATACAGATAATGCATATACATTGAATGACCATGTACAATTATTAGACTACATGAAAAATGGAAAAAAAGAAGATGCTATTCATCTTTTGGAAAATCATATAGGAAAAATATATGAAGATTTGAAAAGCTTAAAGGCAGCTTATCCATCTTATTATGGAAAATAAATTATTTATCAAAATTATAAAAATAACCGCATTTAGCGAAGCCTGCGAATCCATCGTCCGTAGGTTTCTTGATATTTGCATTATCTCCATAATGACATAGATACATTCTTTTCTTGATTTCTGCCGGTAGAGTTTTTAATTCATCATAACCTGCATGTACACCGCCTGTATAAAATTGACAGTCATGAAAAAAATACTCTATGTTAAAAGAACTATCTACCCAATCTATTAATTCTCTATCGAATTTTGAGTCAGCTGAAAAAAATATTCTGTCGTCAACAATTAAACCCAAAGAATAAAAAGCATCTTTCCATGAACTTGCATTTCCTGGAATATGCATAGTCCTAAACATCTTCAAATCAATAGAACCTATTTTTGCGTGATAGGTTGGGCGAGGCATTCCTTTTAATTCTTCTGGCTTTATTTGCACGAAATAATCATCAAAACCAAGGTATTGTCCATCTTCCTTTTCACCGTATGCACAACCGCCTTTTAGACTTTGTTCCCATAGAATCTTTTTATATTCATCAGTTATAACCATGTTTGGTTTAACTTTTGTTGCGTATTTTCCTAATAAGGCAGCTTCTTCCAAGCCTCCTATATGGTCTGCGTGAGAGTGCGATATAAATATATTTCTGATAGAAGATATTCCACTCTGGTAAGAATGAAGAGCTAAAGGACATAAAGTTCCACAATCTACTAAAACATGATTATCACCTTTTATAAAAATAACATTATTCTGAAAATATTTTTTTGAAAACGCACTGCCAGTGCCAATAAAAAACAGTGATAAATCTCCAGAAGTTGTAAGTTTTAAAGGTGGGACTAATTTTTCTATCTTCATATCGTTCTATTATAACCCGTCAAATTAAAATTTCTGGAAGTTTATAAACATCTGTAACTCCCTCTACTTCCAGAGCTCCCATATTCAATTCTAATGGAACAGCTAAATCAATGTCATACCTATCGCCGACAGAAAGACATTCTTCACATTTACATTTTGCCTTTTCAGCTGCAAGTAAAAAAGGTTCTTTCGCTGGCTTAGAAATACCACAAGTATCTAATCCTATTATATCACTTATTTTATCTAAAATACCAAGGGCATCTAGAGTTTTTTTTGCAGGAAGAACAGGATTATTTGTTACACAAATTAAATTATATTTGCTTTTCAGCTTTTCCATTGTTTCCTGCAATTTTTTATCTTCTCCAAGATATTCAGCCGGTTCAATAAGTGTTTTTCGCCATTCTATGCTTTCTTCAATAGAGATTCCAAAAGCTTTCATTGTATTTGCAAGGCTTATTTTTTGCCCGTTATGAGCTTTAGCCCATTCTTTTCTATAATCGCTTACCATAGAACGAGCTTGTGAACAACTGATTTTTTTTATTGATGCAAAGTGCCTTACCTGTACATCAACTTGCTCAAATGCATAATCGGCATTTGTATATAGTGTTGAGTCAATATCAAATATAATAGTTTTCAGCTTTTCTGGAATCTTAAAAATGTTCATGTGTTTTATAAAATATCGCTATTTTTGATGTAATTCAAGACAATAAGATAAGATTTAGCAATTAAATTTGTAGTTTATATAAAAAATCTAAAGTATAATGAAAATATGTATGAAGATTTAGTAAAAGAATTATTATATGAAAATCCTTTTGAAAAAGCAGAGGATATAGCAAATTTTAAAATGGAAGGAAGCTGTAAAATTTCATTTCCAAATTCTTGCATGCGTATGGAAAATGCATTAGATGCTTCTTTAGGACAAAAATCAAATTATGTTTTTTGGTGTGATAAGAAATTTCCTTCTGATATAGTTGTTGAATGGGATTTTAAGCCGCTTTCAGAACCAGGTTTAGCTATGCTCTTTTTTGCAGCTGATGGAAAAGATGGAAAAGATTTATTTGATGAAAGCTTTAAAAAGAGAACAGGTGAGTATCAAATGTATCATCATGGAGATATGAATGCATTCCATGTTTCATATTTTAGAAGAAAGCAAGACGATGAAAGAAGTTTTCATACTTGCAATCTAAGAAAAAGTTACGGTTTTTATCTTGTATCTCAGGGAGCTGACCCTATACCAGATGCTGATGAAGCAAAAGATTTCTATCATATTTCTCTATATAAAAAAGAAAATAAAATCCGTTTTGCAATTAACAATCTTGAACTTTTTCAATTTGAAGATGACGGAAAAACTTATGGAAGTTTACTAAAAGATGGATATATCGGCTTCAGACAGATGGCTCCGCTTGTAGCCGAATATCGCAATCTAAAAGTATACAGTGTATAAAAGGAAATTAAGCAGGTCTGTAGGTCTTATTAGTTTGAACCATAATATTACAGGCTTGCTCTATACTTTCATATTCTCCTAAGCCAACTCTTGCAAGAATTGCATCTCCTGTAAGTTCTGCATCAGGGAAAGATGGTACTGTAAGAGTTGTAGCTGTAATGTTACATTTCATAGTCAGCCATATTTTATTTTTAGCTTGACCTCCAGTTATCTGCATTTTATTGTCGACGGGTAAACCGGCTTCTTTTGCAGCATCGAAAAGAGTTTTTAGAGCTTTTTTTGTATTTATGGCGATTTCTGTCATAAGCTCCATTCCTTTCTCGTCTTTTTCATCTAAAATGTAAGAAACAAATTCTTCATAATCCATTTTTTTATTAATTTTAGCTTCTATTTCTTCTTTCAGATTTGAAAAACGAATACCACTTTCAGGAATTAAAACAGCAGCATTCCAAAGTCCTGGTATAGCAGATGGTAATGTCCTTATGCCTTCTCCAGACAGAGGTCTACTGGTACAAAGATTTATGCCCTCACTAGAGCCTGCACAGTCACATAGTTTTCCCGGTGTTATTGTTGCAGTACCAATAAGGGCTACTATAAAATCTGGACCGCCACAAAATACTGGAAGCCCTTTAGGAATAATACCGTCAAATGCTTTCGAAATATCTTCTTTTATAGTTCCTGCACAGTCACCTAAACCCAAATAAGTAGGAAGCTTAGATTGCTCTTGTGCATCAAAACCGAATTTATATAAACTTTCTGTTGTCCAGTAAGCTTTTGTATATCTTGCTTCTGGTAGAATTGTAAAAGCCTTTCCTGTTAATTGCCAGATTAAGTATTCAGGACCTGAAAATATGGTGTCAGAATTCTTCCATTTTTCCTTGAACTGATATTTAAATTGCATAAGGCGAGGAATAAATAAGCTTTCACAATCTTTAGGTATATCGATTGTAATTGGAGTATTCCATAATAAAGTTGTTCCGTCTTTAGAAACAATTGTAGGTCCATTTCCACTAATACATATTCCTGCAAGTGATTCAAAAGGATTTTGTTCTAAAGCTTCACATTTGTTTTTTATATCTTTTAGGGCTTCTTTCAGGGCCGGAAGCCAGAATGTTGCTTCTTTATATTTATTTTCTGTTTCTATTTTAGGAAAGCGTATTCTTGAGGATGCCATTACAATTATGCCTGAATGAGAAAAAACTCCTGAAATAGAAGCTTTTAATGAACTTGTTCCTATATCTACGCTCAAAACTGTTGTCTCAGTCATAAAAATATTCTCCCGGCTCTAATAAAATAAAGCACACTTTGAAATTATACATCAAATT
>JAILNT010000155.1 GCA_024691265.1 Treponema sp.
TAATTCTTTCTATCATTGTAGTAATGATATTCAAAATCGATATAAAGAAATATAATGAATCAAATAAACTATTCACATCATTACTCACTCCAGCAACAGTTTGTCTTGCAATTCCTTTGTATGAGCAATTTGAAAAGCTAAAAAACAACTGGAAAGCCATACTAGGAGGAATTCTTGCCGGAGTCCTTACAAGTCTTTCACTTGTATTATTACTATGTATTATACTTGAATTAAATCATGAAACTTATGTTTCTCTTTTACCAAAATCCATAACAACCGCAATAGGGCTAGTAGTATCAGACCAGCTCGGCGGAATTGTTCCTATTACAGTTGCAGTAATAATCGTAACAGGAATATTTGGTAATGTATTTGCAGAGCTAATATTAAAAATCTTTCACATAACAGACCCTGTTGCAAAAGGAATTGCAATAGGAACAGCTTCCCATGCACTAGGAACAGCAAAGGCTATAGAAATGGGAGAAATAGAAGGTGCTATGAGTAGTCTTTCAATTGCCGTGACAGGACTTTTGACAGTAATAGGTTCTTCTATCTTTGCACAATTCCTATAATAACCAAGACGGAGGGCAAACCTCCGTTTTTACTCAATGCAAGATTCATTTTCCGTATTCATTTCAACAGCTTTAACAGGCTTACTAAAATAATATCCTTGAACACTGTCACACTGATACTCTTTTAATTTCTCAAACTGCCATTTTTCTTCAACACCTTCTACCGTAAGCTTCATATTTAATGAATGAACTAAATTCACTATATTTTTAACAAATACAGATTGTTTTTCATCTTTCAAATACTCATCTATTATAGATTTATCAATTTTTACAGTTTCTACAGGTAAGTATGTAAGACAGCTTAAAGAAGAATATCCTGTACCAAAATCATCAAGAGAAAGCCTAACACCTATATCAGATAGTTCTTTGAAAAGATTATTCGCATATTGTCTGTTTTTCATAAAAAGACTTTCTGTAATTTCTATCTCTATATAATTTGGAGAAACACCATAATCATCAAGCAATTTCTTCAAAAACCTTACATAATCAACATCGGCTAATTGTCCGCTAGAATAATTTATAGCCACTCTATGAAGTTCTATGCCTTCACTTTTCCATTGTGCAATCTGCTTTACAACTTTTTCTGTAACAATACGACCTATCTGAACCATCATGCCTCTATCTTCTGCTATAGGTAAAAACATGTTAGGAGAAATATTCATAACGGAAAGCCGTATTAAAGCTTCATAGCCATCAACCTTATTATTCTTAGCATTTATTAATGGTTGATATAAAATAGTAAAACCATCATATTTACAAGCATTTTCAAGTAAGCGTGCTATTTTCTCATTTCGAAAAATTGACTCCTGCATTTCTTCAGTAAAAAAAGAAATCTTATTCTTACCACTAGACTTAGCATCATATAAGGCAACATCAGCATTTGCCATTAACATATCCAAATCAACACCTTCATAAGAATTTGCAATACCAATACTTGTATGAACAAAAAGTCTTTTATCATTATACTCAAAAGGCATATTCAAAAGTTTTCTTAAAGAATTAAGCTGCTTACTAGAACTATCCAAATGACCACAAGTATAAGCAAGAATAAATTCATCTCCCCCAAATCTTGAGGCAAAAAACTCTCCCCCCTTCATTAAAGAATTCAATCTTGCTGCAATTGTTCTCAACACAGAATCACCACAAAGGTGGCTGAAAAAATCATTTATACTTTTAAAATCATCAACATCAATTAGCATGAGAGAAAAATCTTTACCTGATTTTATAAGACTTTTTAGAACTTTATTCGCTAATTGACGATTCGGTAACCTTGTCAAAAAATCATGGTCTGCAATAAAAGCAATCTCATTTTTTGAATGAGAAAGAGCTTTAGAAAAGCTATTTGTTTGTATATAGCTTATAATTATGATAAAAAGCACCGCACCGGAAGAAATTATTATTATAAAAAACGGAATAAGAACTAATCTATAATTGTCCCAATATGAAACCTTTTTATTTAGAAAAACACAATCAGATGGAAGTAAATTTGTATTTA
>JAILNT010000252.1 GCA_024691265.1 Treponema sp.
ATCTAATTTATTTATAAATTAAAAGCTGTCCTATATAATCATATAAAGTTTTGATTAGAATATATAGGGCAGCTTTTTTGTTTATTACTCTTCTCTTTCTTTTTCAAAGAGTCTTATTATATTTGGGTTTAATTTTTCGTCTAGTTGAAATTTTTTTATAAGAATTCTTGCTGTATTTTTAGTTATAAAGCTTCCTAAAACAAGTCCTATTATTAACGCTAGTGATACACTACCCGTCCTTAGATTTTCAGGTAATGCTCTAATTAATATTTCAAATATTACTAATATAGAAATTAAGGTTATAAGAACGGTAGCTATGGAAAAAGCTATGAGAAATTTTATGTCAGCTTTACTATTTTTCATTTTTTATACTTATAAAGAAGGATATTATAAGAATAAAGCCACAGATAAGAATTGCTGCATCTGCTATGTTAAATGTTGGCCATCTTTCTAATCCAAATAATCCAAAAAATTTAACATCAATGAAATCTACTACACCATCAGGTCTGAAAAATCTATCATAAAGATTTCCAATGCCGCCACCTATTATACCGCAGATAGTCCAACGCTGGAGAGTGGTAAATGTATTATTTCGAAAATAGATTCCTAATACTATAAGAATTACTACAAGTGGTGCTGCAGCAAACATTAATATTCTAGCAGATGATGCTAGGGAATGTCCTAAACTGAAAGCAACTCCAGGATTCTGTACATGAATTATACGTATTAAATCTCCAAAGAATGAAAATCCAATTGTATTAGCTGGAATGTTCTTTATTATTATTACTTTAGATATCTGGTCTAATGCAATAATAAGGATTGCAAGAAGTAATGGTAAAAGTTTTTGTGCAAGTCCTTGTTTTTGCTTGAATTCTACGCCAATAGTCTCATTTGTCATAATTGTACAAGTATATTGATAAAGTTATTTCTAGTCTACAGATTTGTAGGTACATCAAGGAATACTGTTTCTATTCCTTTTTCTTGTTCCAGTTTCTGTCTTACAAGGTTTACACCTATTGTTTCTGTTTCGTAGTGTCCTCCACTTATAACATTCATATGGTTTTCTTCTACGAAATGATATTGTTCGTGCTGTATTTCACCTGTTATATATGCATCTGCACCAGCTGCTATTGCCTGGTCAACATCATCACCAGCTCCGCCTGATATTATTGCAACAACCTTGATTTTCTTTTTTCCAAAGGGGAGTACATGGAGAGAATGGTTTCCATTTGGGAATGCTTTCTGTATAAGTTCATCTATCGATAATTCTTCCGGAAGCTTGCCTATTGCACCCATGGACATGCCTCGCCAGCAGCCAAATGCCCTTGTATTTTCTAGTCCAAGTCTTGCAGCCATTCCAAAATTGTTTCCATAAGGATTGTTTGCATCTAAAGGAATGTGACAGGCATAAAGAGCAATATCATTTTTTATGAGCTTTGCAATACGCTTATAGTGTATACCTGTTATTGTGTCACAACTACCCCAGAAGATTCCATGGTGAACGAAAAGAAGCTGTGCTCCAGTTTTTATAGCTCTTTCTATTGTTTCCTGGCATGCATCAACTGCAAAAGCTACTTTTTTAATCTCTTTAGTGTCTGGATTGCTGTTTTCTACCTGTATTCCATTTTTAGATATATCTGAATTAAAATCGTTTAGATGAAGAAAGTTATCAAAATAGATAGAAAGCTCATTTAGTGTCATCTTTTATCAGCCTCTTTTACTATAGTATGATTTTGTAAATAATGTTCATCTGTAGCTTTTGCAAGTGTTTTAGGTATTTGCATGGTATTATCTCTTTTCTGGTTATGCAGATAAGCAAGAAGAGGGTCTGTCTGTTCTATACAGCCATAGCCTGCGTTATATCCTTCTACATCAGATAAACAAAATGTATCTATTACTGATGCGGGGTCAAGAGATGCTGCTAATGATAGGGCATCTTTACACATTTCATCACCTACAAGATAATATTCATTGCTTTTTAATTTTAAATCATCTGCAATTTGTATTAATGCAGCATATTCCCTTGCTATTCTTGCAGCATATGCTGTTTTTTGAACATCTTTATCCCATGTATTTGTCAAATCTTTTAGACTTATAATAAATTTTCTTATCATAGGAGTATCTGGAAAGAAATCTATCCATTTCATATCTTTTGCATAAAAATCTGCTGCGATTACTGTATATCCATTTCGAGCAAGTATATGTAAATACGGTCTGTATTGTTCTGTATTTGCTCTCTTATCGCCAATGAACAATATTATTGCTTTTTCTTCTTTTTCTGTATCAGGTGTAAATTTCCATACTTTTGCATTTACCGGGTCAAACATACCAGTTGATTCTGTAAATCCTGTAGCAAATCTTCCAACATAATAAGTGCATTCTTCTGTAAGTCCTGTTGATCTAAAGGCTACAGGTCTAAACATAAATGAGAATACTGCTGTTAATATTGTTAATAAAAAGAGTAGTATAGAAATAAATATAAATATTGGATGATAAAAATCTACAAGCAGCTTTGTTGATAATTTCATTAAAGCTGGGATATTTATTATAAATATAAGTATTGATAATACAAGTATTAAAAGCTCTAAAACAGATAGTCCCCAAATATAAATATTCATTATGGAGATTAAAAGGGCAATGGGTGGTAAGGAAGCTAGAGCATCGATTCTTGGTTGTCTAAGATAAAATACCCTTACACAAGCCATTGCCATAAGAAATAGTACAAGAATTTCACTTAAAATACTGTCTGACATAATTGCTTATGATAGCGAAATTCTTGATACAATTCTACTGTAAATTTGACAGTTTCTTCATAAGATTTTCAGCTGAATAAGAACTTATATAAAAAAGTTCCTTTTCGTTAGAAGCTTTACATAAATATTTGTCATCACTTATTTTTGCAACTTCTATTTCTATACTATCTCCATTAGCTTTTATAGTTATTTTGTTAGAAGATTCTGGGAAGTCTGAATCTTTTTTATCGTCTGCCCATTCTGAAACTCTTAAAGATGAAATAGCTGTAATCCACTGGCTTACTTTTTCATTGTCTAATGAAGTTTGTGTGTTTGTCTGACCTTCTGTATTTAAAAGTGTCCATATATTATTTCTTTTGCCGTCAGCAGAAAGAATTTTTGCAAGATGGAAAGTTTCATCTTGCGATGTAGAAGTAACTTGTTCTAATTGATTACTTGAATATGAGTATATTTGCTTATTTCGTATCTGTTCTGCTGTAGAACTAAAAATTGCAGCCAAAGAGCCTGAAAGAAGTTTTACAGACTTTTCTCCATCTACTAGAGCATAAGTCTGAGACCCTGTTGCAGAAGTTTTTCCTATAACAAGATTTCGTATCTCTTTATCATCTTTGAAAGCTTTTACTGTTATCTTATTATCTTCATCAAGTCCATAGCGATTTTCATTACTGTTGTTTACAGAAGAAGATACTGTATCAAGAATTTTTATATCTTTAATTTTTGATACAATACTATTTACTGTTGAACTTTCAGTTTTATATTTCTTTTCTCCGAGAACATAACCGTCTGAACTTTTGAAAAGTTCAATTTTCCCACTTTCCTTACTTTCAAGTTCTATTCTGTCTGGTTCTTGCTCCAATGTAAGTTCTATTATATTTGTTTTATTTCCAAAAGTTAGCTGAACTATATATATAGCAAGTAGAATGACTATTAATGAAAGAAGTAATGTTTTTCTTGTTTTCATATTTGTTTCAACTTCCTTATAACTTTATTTATCGCCTTCACGAGTATCGTTGGGGTCGAATATTTCTCTAATGTGTTTCCTGTGTAGATTTCTTGCTCTTAGTACAATTAAGCCTATCAGTGCAACAATGAATACCAGTAAGTATTGATTAAAGAATTTTGCAAGTATAATTGCAGACTTATTTTCTGTATTTAGAGAACTGAATTGAGAATAACCTTTTGTTCTCATAGGACAAAGTTCTTCATTGCCGCTAAGATAATCAATAGCATTACGTATAAATCCTGCAATTGGCATAGAAGCTTCTTCATCTATCAGATTAGGACTTGTAACACTTGCTGTGCTTACAATGAATAATTTACCTTTCTGTAAACTTTTTGAAAGATGTGAATCAATTGGCATAGAATCGTTGTTAGAGTCTAAAGCTTTTACAGCTGAATCGAATGCACTATTAAATTTTCCTTCAAGAATTACAGCAAGATTTTGTTCGTTTTCCTTATCTTTTGCTGGTTCTACCGCATTTGCAACAAGTCTTTGAGGTTCTGTAATTGTCCATGAACGTGGAGAAGATTTTGCAAGTACAGTAGTTGTTATATCACTATTCTTTTTGGCATCTGTTATGTCCATAGAAGAACTTTGCAGGAATATTACACGACTTAGATTCTTTGAAATTATATGTTTTTGGTTCATATTATCCCTTGATAGTAAAGGAATATAATTTAATTCCTGTCTGCCATTTTGATTTGAAATAAGACAGTTCTTATCAAGAACATAATCTTTACCGAGCTTTATACCATATTTTTCCAATATTTTATCAAGTCCAGAATCTAAAGGTTCATAATTATAAGAAGGTTGACCAAACTGGTTGTAAGTTTGGGAAATATTAAAGGAATCAAGGAATAAAGCTATGTTTCCGCCTTTCATCAAAAATTGGTCAATCTTATATAATTCTTCGTCTGAAAATTTTTCTCTAGGTCCATTTATAACGATTGTATTAATACCTGAAGAAATATTTTCCTTAGTCAAATCCAATTCTTTTAGATTGTAAGTGTCTGAAAGGAGATTATTAAACATATAAGCACCTTCCTGCTCTGAAAGTTCTGCTTCACCATGTCCTGTTATATAACCTATCTCCTGAACTTTTGATACAAGTGCCTGAAGTGTATCTTTTAATGATGTTTCCAAATCATCAAGACCTGTAACTGAGTAACCAAACAATGATGGCTGGATTTCAATAGGAAGAACCCTGAATTTGTCATTATATTCAAGAGTTATACCAATTACACCTTTATAACTATTTCCCTTTCTGTCATTCCATTTAAGACCTATGCCATATTTTCCAGAAATTTCATCAATGTCTGTATCACTTGCAACAACTGTAGAGTAGTCTATTCTGTCCATGCTTTGTTCATTTGCCTTTGTATAAGCATCTTTAACAAGTGATTCAAGTTTAGCAGTATCTATATTAAATGCCTCAATAGATTTTGAATAATAAAGTGTCATCTTTACTTTATTATCTAGACCTGCTAATGCATTTGTTGTAGAAATCATCTTAGAAATCTTTGTTGTAAGTTTGTATTCAAGCCCATCTGTTGAAGTAATCTGGTCGATTGTATCTATGTGGTCAGCATAAATAATGGCAAGACCGAGCCAGACTTGCTTAAATCCTACAGCATCATTTTTTATTTCCTGAATTTGAAACTGTTGGAGATTGTAATCTCGTGCAATGTTTTGATTTGCTGTATTATCCATCTTGTAACATTCATAAGAAAAATTTCCTTTTGAATTTCCCTTATATTCTACAAGAAGGTCTTTTACATATTGTTCAACATTGTTGTAAGGAGCTGGTAATTTTGGCGTATAGAAAAATTTTATACTTAATGGTTCTTCTATCGTTTTTATAACTTGTTTACTGACTTCAGAAAGAGAGTATGTTTTTTGATTTGTTAAATCGATTCTTAAGAAAGCTTTGTTTGATACAAGATTTGCGAGAACTAGGACAATAACAAATAAAACAAAGTCACTTGCTGGACTCTTTATCCATTTTATGAAATTTTTAATGCTTTTCATAACTTTAGCCTCTCATATCCTTTTTTAAAACTTTAACAGTTAAGCCTAAGAAAATTGCTGTTAAAGAAATGAAATAAAGTAAATCTCTTGTATCAATAATACCTCTAGCAATTGAATCAAAATGACTTGAAGCAAAAATAAAAGATAAGAAACTTACAATTTGTGAAGGAAGTAATATTAAATAAGCATCAGCAAAAGCAAGAATTACACAAATTATAAATGATATAAAAAATGCCAAAAGCTGATACTTTGTTAATGAAGAACTGAATAGCCCTATAGCTGTAAATGAAGCTATAAGAAATAAAGCTCCCAAATAACCTCCAATTACAGGTCCCATATCAATTTTACCGAACATGCATGCTGTTATAAGATAAAATATGGTTGGAATTAAAGTGGCTGCTGCACATAAAAAACTTGAAACGAATTTTGCCATAACAATTTGTGTTGGTGTAACTGGCAAAGTTATAAGAGTTTCAAAGCTTCCAATTTTTCGTTCTTCTGCAAAACTTTTCATAGTTATTGCTGGGATAAAAAAAGAAAATAAAACTGGTAATATTGAGAAAAGATTTCTTAAATCAGCTCTATTTGCTAGAAAAAATGTTGAAAAGAAAAGTATTCCTGACAAAACTAGAAAAAGACAGCCTACTATATAGGCAATAGGGCTTGAAAAATAAGCTCCTAATTCCCTTTTTATCATTGCTTTCTGAGTCATTTTTTACTACCTTCTGTTGTGATTTCGTGGAATATATCTTCAAGGCTATTCTTCTTCATAGAAAGTTCATATAAATTCCAGCCTTTTTCTAAGATAATTTTTGCAATTTCTGGTCTTATTTCTTTTGAATCTGAATTAAGATTGATTGCGATTGATATAGCATTTTTATCAGACTCAATTTGTTCTCCAACACATTTTGAAATTGAACTTACACAATCTATATTTTGTAATGAAGCTATTAATTCTGCTTCAGAACAGGCTCCGGCTGTAAGAAGAACAGAGGCTTTATGACCATATTGCTCTTTTAATTCTGATGTAGAGTTATCTGCTGCTTTTTTACCTTTTGAAATAATGATAACTCTTGAGCACATCATTTCAACTTCACTTAATATATGGGTTGATATTATAACAGTTCTTGTTTTTCCAATCTCTTTTATAAGATTTCGTACATCACTAGCCTGGTTAGGGTCGAGACCACCAGTTGGTTCATCAAGAATGAGAATTTCTGGGTCACTCATAAGAGCATGTGCAAGCCCTACCCTTTGCCTGTTACCTCTAGAAAGGTCCCCGATATTCTTATGCATTACTTCTTTTAGACCACATTCTTCTGCAAGTTTTGCAACTTTCTCTAAAGGTTGTCCTTGCATTTCTGCTATATAGCAAAGGTAGTCATAAACTATCATTTCAGGATATAACGGAGCAGATTCAGGCATATAGCCTATTTTTGATTTTGCTGCAACTATATCATCTGTAATATTTTTACCATCGATTTTAATAGTTCCAGCAGAAGGCTCTAAATAGCCTGTTATCATACGCATTGTTGTTGTTTTCCCAGCACCATTAGGACCTAGTAAACCAACAATTTCACCAGTCGGTATTGAAAAGCTTATGTCGTCTACCGCACGAAAATTCCCGAATAGACGGGATACATGCGAAACTTCAATCATATATCCTCCAATTTATAAAATAAAATGCAAATCTAAGATTTTCTAAGGAATTTCAATATACTGATGTAAAAATGCATTGTCAAATA
>JAILNT010000267.1 GCA_024691265.1 Treponema sp.
TCTATTATGCAGGTAATACAATTATCGTGATTTTTGAGTGTTTAAAATATTAATTGTGCAAAACGACGATTTGGAAAAAGGGGCTTTACAAAATAAAATATCTTTGATAAATTCTTTAAACGCGAGCTCGAAATTTTACAAGAAAGGAGTGAGCTTAATAGAAGCTGTTTTATTTACTTTCTTGTCGGGAGCAGTATTCACTGATCTGTATAAGGACAAGATTTATAATCTATGGGTCGTTCCAGCCTTCTTAACGGGAATGATCATCGCAGCCCTTGGTGGGGCAGACAAACTAATCACAACATTAACGGCAGTAGGGATTACATTTATTTTATTACTTCCGGTATATCTTTTTAAGGGAATAGCCGCAGGCGATGTTAAACTTTTTATGGCAGCAGCGGTATTCATGTCAGCACAGGAGACTTTTTCCTGTATCCTACTATCTTTCCTGATAGCGGGAATTATTTCACTAATAATTTTAATTTTTAAGAGAAACAAGAAAAAAACAATACACTTTGCAGTTCCGGTTTTAATAAGCGCATTGTTTGTTGTCGGAGGAGTTTTATGAACAGACCTTTGTTAGTTTTGTGCGATACCGATGAAGTTTATGTCGGTAGATTGTACGAATTTTTAAGAGAAAATCTCAAATTGTCCTTTGAAATTATAACTTTTACAGCAATAGAAATTTTAATGGATTTTGTAAGGGATAAAAGCCCATCGTTATTAGTGATTTCAGAGAATGCATATCGTGATCTGAGAGAAAAAAAGATGGGAGAAAGAATAAAGAACATACTTGTTTTAGATGAAGATGAATCAGGACTTAACGAAGAACAAGAGTTATATGGTCAGGTAAATATTGGACATACGAGTAAGTATCAGGCAGCAACAGGAGTTATTGATAACATTGTAAATTTCTGTGTGGAGAGAGCGGAAGATTTTGATGGAGTAAGTACAAAGTTTGTAAGCAACAATGCAAAGATAATAGGACTATTTACTCCAATATCTAAATGTGGTCAAACAAGTTTGGCTCTTTCAATGGGAAAAGAACTGTCACAAAGAGGCAGGACAATATTTTTGAGCTTTGAAAGTTTTTCCTCTTTGCCTGGTATTTTGGGACTTAGTGAAGAAGGTAATATTTCAGATTTAGTATATTATTCAGATAGTGATGAGAATAAATTTTGTCTGTATCTCGAGAAAATAAAAAATACTTTGGATCAGCTAGACATAATAGCGCCAGCAAAGACAGCAATGCAGATAAGAGAAATATCCTATGAGAGCTTAAAACACTTAATTGAAATGTTAGTTAACAAGGCTGGATATGAATATATAATTATGGATATTACAGATTATCCTGAAGGTTTGTTTGATATATTAAGACTGTGTAATAAGCTCTTTTCGATAGTCAAAAATGATAAATCTGACATATACAGATTTGAATTGTACGAGGACGTTCTAAGGGAAAATGGTTATGAAGACGTAATTGCGGAAACAATAAAGGTAGATGGATCAGAAGTCCAGGATTTCAAAAACCTCCTAAAGAGAGAGGGAATTGTAAATGAATGATCGCCATGAGAACATCAAAGCTAAAGTAAAGCATGAGGTAATAGGGTGCATTGATTATACCAGAGATATTTCAGATGAAGAAATAATGGATATCATAGATGAAGTACTATCTGAAGAAATAAAAAAGCTTGCCATACCAATGGAAGTAAGAAAAAAACTCAGGTTACAGATTTTTTATTCACTCAGAAAACTGGATGTTTTACAAAGCCTTGTTGATGATCCAAGTATCACGGAAATCATGGTGAATGGCACAGACAATATTTTTGTTGAAAAGAACGGGGCTATAGAAAAATGTGAAACGTGTTTTGAGTCTAAAGAAAAACTTGAGGATGTAGTACAACAGATAGTTGCTTCATGTAACAGGGTTGTTAACGAATCGTCTCCAATTGTCGATGCACGACTGGAAAATGGTTCAAGAGTAAATGTTGTGCTTAGTCCGGTAGCTTTAAACGGACCAATAATAACGATCAGAAGATTTCCAGAGAATCCGTTTACTATGAATAAACTTATTGAAATGGGAGCTCTTTCAGAGTATCTCAAGGAATATTTATCAATTCTTGTACGAAGTGGATTAAATATTTTTATATCAGGTGGAACCGGTTCAGGTAAGACCACTTTTCTAAATGCTTTGTCTAATTTTATTCCCAAGGATTTGAGATTGATAACAATAGAAGATAATGCGGAACTTCAGATAAAGGAAGTTCCAAATTTAGTACAGCTTGAGGCAAGAAATGCGAACGTTGATGGCTGTAGAGAAATAAGTATCAGAGATCTGATAAAGTCGTCTCTTCGAATGAGGCCAGACTGGCTGATAGTTGGAGAAGTACGAGGCGGAGAATGTGTAGATATGCTACAGGCTATGAATACTGGGCATATGGCTATGTCGACGGGGCACTCAAACAGTGCTTTTGATATGCTTTCAAGATTGGAGACAATGGTCCTTATGGGAGTTGAGATACCGCTTTCCGCTGTTAGAGGGCAGATAGCATCTGGAATAGATGTGATAATTCATCTTGGGAGATTAAGAGACAGGTCCCGCAAATTATTGGAGATATGTGAGGTTGAAAAAGAACTGGATGCCAAAAGCGGAAAGATACATCTTAATCCACTTTTTAGATTTGTAGAAGATAGTGTAACAGATGCAGGAAAAATAATAGGAACATGGAGGAAAGTTGGTGAATTTAAAAATACTGAAAAGCTGTTGGCAGCAGGTCTTGAGCTACCGGTTTTTGAAGAGTGATATACCTGTATTGATCCAGGGAATAGCCATAGCTGTCTTGTTCGGAAAAATATTTTATGATTCATATGTAGCGATAATGATTCTCCTTCCAATAGTAGTTCCGTGGTATGTATATCAAAAGAAGCTTAAAATTGAGCGAGATTGCAGGCTTGTCGGAATACAATTTAAGGATGCTATGGCTTGTGTGCTTACAAATTTAAAAGCAGGTTATTCTGTTGAGAATGCCTTTTTAGAAGCGAAGAAAGACATGGAACTATTGTATGGAAAAAAGAGTCTTATATGTCAGCATTTTGAGAGAATTGAAAAAGGTCTAAAAAATAATATTCCTTTGGAAAAACTTCTGGTTTTTTTTGGAAAAGAAAGCCGTAATCCTGATATCCAAGAATTTGCCGGAGTCTTTACCGTTGCAAAAAGAAGCGGCGGTAAGATGACAGAAATAATTCAAAAAACGATTTTGGTCATATCTAAAAAGTTGGAAGTTGAAAAAGAAATGGATGTTCTAGTCAGTGCCAAGAGGATGGAGGCAAGAATTATGAACGTTGTTCCATTTTTTATAATTTTTTACATTAATTTAACAAGCAGCGGTTTTTTTGAACCACTATATCATAATATCTTTGGAATAGCTCTAATGACAATATGTATGATTGTCTATATAGTAGCTTATCTTC
>JAILNT010000048.1 GCA_024691265.1 Treponema sp.
ACTTTTCTCCAGCTTTTACTATTTATAAAAAGTTATTCACTTGTAGAACTTACTACAGGGGTATTATAAATAAGCTTTATAACTTCTGTAGGAGATTTATGCCGGGATTTTATAAATAAAGTCTTTGTTGATTTATTATAAGAATATCCCGAAGAATTATAAGATTCAAACCTTGGATCTGTATGGTACTTTAAGCCATATATTTCAATTTCATCAAACGGCTCCACATTATTTATAATCATATAATGAGATTTTGTTTGAGGGAAGTTTATCTTGTATGATATGGAAGTTGAAGTTTTTGATATAGAAATATCATTTGCAACTGTCCATGCCCACATGATATCTTTTGCATTTTTATCAAGAATCTTTATATGTGGAATATAAGTATTATCAGGTGTGACAATATAGTAAAGTTCCGTTAAAGTTCTTAAATCAAGCGATGATGAGTTTTCAAGATAGGTTGAAAGAATAGCTCTTCCTGCTGCTGTTATCTCTGGTCTTGAAATTGCACTGCCATAATCCATTAAAGCTTTTCCCACTATTGCAGCTTGTAATAATGGTAAAGAAGCTTCTTTTTCTTTGATTATCACTCTTCCATTATCAAGCTGACAAGCCTTTTCAATAATTCCAAGACATTCATTTGCTTTAGTTTCTATAATAGATGCGTATTCTTTATTTTCTTTGTAGAAGAAATTATAGAAAGAAATAATACCAGCTGCCTGTTCTAATGTTGGTTCAAATTTTTCAAGATTATTTGGAATTGAAAGTAATTTTACAACATTTTCATCTTTTCCAAGTGTCAAAAGATAAGGTGCAATATTTGTTACTGTAAATATATCAAGAGTATTTGATACAACTGCCTGAGCTAGTAAAGAATTATAATTGTTCGTTTGAATAACAAGAGAACGATTCATTGAAATTAAAGAACCTAAATAAGGAGTTGTTTTGAATGTTCTTTTTGAATTTCTCTTGAATGCTGTCGGAATTTCATTTATAGCTTCATCATATTCATTTCTTATAGCCCTTTCTGAAATGTAAGCTACAATGCTGTCTTCTGTAAGTGAAGATGAATCTGAAGCTAAACTTGCGTTGAATAACTGTATTAAATCATTCTTGAGACTCTGAATAGTTGTGTCCAGAGTTTTCTTGCTGGAAATAGGGTTTGATATAAGAGTATCAAATGAAAATTGACTGCTAGGGTCATAATAAGCATAACGAGCAGTTCCTTCGTTTTCAAAGAAAGTAATGCTGTTTTCAGAAAGCTTTTCAGCCCTTAAAGAATAAGAATCTCTTTGAGAACTGAATATTATTTGTTTAGCTGTAGAACTTAAAACAGAATATCCATTTGTTGTTTTATAATTCAATTCAAGACTAACTGCATTTTGAGGAATAATAGCATTTATTTCCATAAGACTTGAGCTTTCAGAGCCTGTAGCAGTAAATACAAGAGCCGTTCCGCCTACAAATTGCATTGCACATGATGTATCTGATGTAATGTCAAATTTATCAAGAACAAGATTTTCTTTGTGGCTATCCTTGTAAGTTAGGACAATAGGAATTGTATCATCTGAAGTAATTGTTAAACCGTGAAATGCAACCTGAAAACGGTTTTTAAGTGCAGTAGTGTTAGCAGAAGTTTGTGTTTCTGCTACAGTTACATGCATCGCACCTATGGAACGAGATATAACAGATTCGCTTCTGAACTGGAGAATGAAGATACCTACAATAACAACCGTGTATATTACAAACAAAATACAAAATTTTCTAATTGGGTGACTACGCATTTTGAATAGTTTAGCTAATGACATCAACAAAATCAAGGACATATTGCACTAATTCTAAAAGCAATGATACATTATCATATCTGTTTATTTTTATTTTTGAGGATTAAATGATACGTTTTAACAAATTATTTGCGTGGGCTTCTGCCATGGGAGCTTTCATGGTTTACAGTTCGTGTGCTTCTGTTTCTCAGGGAAGTTCAGTCCTTATTTCAGACTCTCCTGTTCTTATAGCTTCTAATGATGTCAATGAACACCCTTTTTCTAGTAAAAAAACTTCTAGTAACTCTGCTGTATCTGCAAAAACTGCATTTGTACAAAAAATAGAAGCTTTTTTAAATGAAGATAAACTTTCTGAAGCCATTGCATTATATGATAATATATCTGCTGATTTAGCTGAAGATTTTGACCTTCTTTATATAAAAGCTTCTCTTTTATTATCTGCTGGCAAACTTGATGATGCAGAAGCTATTTGTTCTTCTCTTCTTTTAAAAGACCCTACAAATTCAGATGTCCTTGAATTAAAAGCAATGATTTCAAAGGCAAAAGGGGATACAAAGGAAAGAAGCTCTGCTTTGAGAGAAGTTTTAAAAGCTGACCCTAATAATGTTGCTGCAAATGTTGAACTTGGTTCAGAACAAATAATGAATCACAATTATAAAGTAGCAAAAACTTATTACCAAAGAGCTTTAAAATCAGAACCTAATAATGAAGATGCACTTTTTGGTTATGGACAATCAAGTTATTATCTTGGAGATATAAGTATTGCAAAAAGTGTATTTACAAAATTAAGCAAGGTAAATCCAAACAGTGCAATTGCTTATTCTTATCTTGGAAAATTAGAAGCAGAAAATGAGAATTTTCTTTCAGCAGAACGCTATGTTAAAAAAGCTATAGAACTTGATGCTAGTAATTACGATTTTTATCTTGATTATGGAAGCTATGCAAGAAGCCAAGGTCATTATGATGAAGCTGAGAAAGCATGGAAAAAGGCAGTAGAACTAGAATCAAGTTCTATAGCTTTTTTAACATAGCGTTCTGCT
>JAILNT010000317.1 GCA_024691265.1 Treponema sp.
TGATCAAAAAGGGAATTCCCTTTTTGATCACCTATTATTATTTCAATTCAACTAATATGCAGAAAATAGGGGAGTTATAGGGACAAGAAAATACAAGGGTGACTAAAAAGGGAACAATAAATATAAGTAAAAGTGACTAAAAAGGGAATGTTGAGCTGCAGGAAATAGAGATCAATCTTATAAAGGTGATTAAAAAGGGAACACAAATGAATATAATAATCCTGGAAAAAATAAAAACATTTAAAATAAGGCTACAAAAATAAAGATTTTTTAATAAAAGGTGTATAAAAAGGGGAGTAAAATGACTGATATGGTCGAATCAAAATAGTCAAAAGTTACTATAAAGGGAATGAGATATTAAAAAGGTGCACAAAAAGGGAATATAAGACAGAGACCATTCTGGTCAATAAAAATAGTATAAGTAACTTTACAAAAGCCCAAAATATAGGCAAAAATAACTTGAAGGTGACAAAAAAAGGAATATAATAGAATTAAGGTTTAAAAAAAGGGAATGTTATTTTATAAGTAATTAACTAAAAGTGTATAAAAAAGGAACATGTCTTGAATATAAAGGGTGTACAAAAAAGGAAAGCTTTAATTGTGGGGGAAAATATGAAAGATAATAAAAAAGAGCAACTGGCAGTTCGTCAAAGTTATAAGAAATCAAATGAACTGATAAATGCAATGGGAAAGGGAACTGCCCTTAGTCAGAAGCTTTTCGCAATAGGAATGCAGAACATTACTATTGATGAGACTAATAACGTTGTGGCAACAATATATGGTACAGAACTGAGAAAGATGTTTAAATCTACATCAGGATCTTTGTATGAGCATATTGAAGCTTTATGTGACAGACAGGTTAAGGGTGCAACTATATTCGACTGGAATCTATTGATGAAGGACAAAGAAAATGGCAAGATCGAAGCCCATCAGGTTGTAACAGATGCTTCTTTTAAAAATGGAACTCTCACATTAAGATATAATAATTCTTTAACGGATAAAATTGTAAATTTACAAAAAGATTATACCGTCCTTAGTTTAGCAGAAACTCTAAAATTGAAGAGTGTTTATTCGCTACGCTTATATGAGATGTTAAAGTCAGCCTATGATTATAAAAAAGCCATTACAAAGGAGTCAGGAGTCCAGGTATTCGACTATAATCTTACAGAACTAAAATTAGAACTTGGCATAATAAATTCTGGCGGAGATAATAAAATCAAGGCAGAACTTGAAAAGGATTTTCCTGATTACGACAAAATTGATGAACTAGTAGAAAAAAATGGTCAAACTAAATATAAAGAATACAAGATATTCAATAGAAATGTCTTAGCTAAAGCTAAGGATGAACTAAATCTTAAGACAAGTTTGATTGTAGAATATGACCCGATCAAAAGTGGAAGAAAAACAGTAGGAATTAGGTTCTTTGTTGATAAGAATGATTCTGGAAATGAAAAAGAAAAAGCCCAAGTCGTAAATAAAGATGAAGTATTGGACGAGCTAATAGAGCTAATGCATGATTATTTTAAAATAAAGGAAATAAGAGAAATAGCAGAAGTAGCGCAGTACGACATTGAAAAAGTTAGAAAAGCTTATGATTATATGTTGGATTATAATTCTACTGTTGATGTGCCAATAGCTTTTATGAAACAGTGCATCAAGGAAGAGTATTATAACAATAAGGCTAATCCAATTAAATCAAAAAGAAACAGTTTCAATAATTTTGAACAGAATAAAGTTGATGATTTTGAAGAACTAGAGAAGCAGCTTTTAGATAACTAAAAATATAAATGTTATATATAATAAATAATGTATATATAAAATTGGAGGCTAGATGGAACGAATTGTTGCCAAATTATTGATATATGGTGATATGGCTGAGGACTCAATACTTATGCAATTGGCTTCAGTGAGTAAGGATATACATAGTGGAGAATATAACAAAGAGGAACTGATATCACGAGTATATAAGCAGGTAAAGCGTCTTTTGGAACTAGGAACTTTATGTGCATTTAATAAGAATCTCTGGCATAATTACTTGTCATATTTATTGATAATGGATGAAAATCCATTTAGCTTAACCTGTGAAAAAGTTGGAAGTAAAGATGGAAGCGTCAATCACTTTGCAACGAATGATTTCCATGCGTTCATGGAATTATTTGAATTTGATTTTTCGGAGATAGAAGAAATTTTAGGTATTGATTGCTTCACATGTATAACAAATTATAAAGCTATAGACAAACCTGAACTTATGTATAACAGGAATGTAAGTGAGAAGGTTAGATGTTTGAGTGAAGAGCTAGAAAAATGCAAAAGTGATAATGAGTTTTTTGATGTGGTTACTAAATTCTACAAAAATATTGGTGTTGGAGCATTTGGATTAAATAAAGCTTTTAGAATAAGGGAAACAAATGAAGGCATAGTAGAATTTAATCCTATAAACAACATGGATTCAGTTGTTTTAGATGATCTTGTAGGATATGAAATACAAAAAAAGAAACTTATTGCTAACACAAAAGCCTTTGTAGAAGGTAAAAAAGCCAATAATGTATTACTATTTGGAGATAGTGGTACGGGAAGGTCAACATGTATAAAAGCTATTGTTAACGAATATTATGGTGATGGGCTTAGAATGATAGAAATATACAAATATCAGTTTAAGCTGCTTTCACAATTAATCTCGCAGATTAAAAATAGAAATTATAAGTTTATTATATATATGGATGATTTATCTTTCGAAGAAGATGAATCTGATTATAAGTTTTTAAAAGCAGTAATAGAAGGTGGAGTAGAAACAAAACCAGACAATATTCTGATTTATGCCACATCAAATAGAAGACATCTTATAAAAGAAACCTGGAAAGATAGAAGAGACGTGGAACAGGATGGAGATATACATAGATCTGATACCATGGAAGAGAAGCTTTCGCTTGCAAACAGATTTGGTATTAATATTGGATATTATAAGCCATCTAGACAGGAATATTACGACATAATAAGTGCATTGGCAGATAAAAACGGAATAACAATGGATAAAGAGGAATTATTTAAAGAGGCGGATAGATGGGAATTAAACCATGGAGGTGTTTCAGGTAGATGTGCACAGCAATTTATCAATCATCTGCTTGGAGCAATTGATTGATCAAGGATCCCATTTTAGATTAGGGCAGTTAGGTGCACAACCGTAAAGGGCATTATTACGTACTTCACAGGATGCATTTCTGCAATCTCTACATTTGAAATTGTAGTGGTAGGAATATCTCTTTTTACAAGCTTTACAACAAAAAGGTGCACCACTATTTCTGGCTATAAAAGTTCTACCGCAACCCATACAGGTTTTTTCAATATTATGCGCCATATCGTTCTCCTTTATATTCTATTATGATAAAAAAACATATATAATCAATTAAATGATGATTAAATGATAATAAATAAATTGAGATTTGGAAGTTAAATATATGCATGAAATGAGTTATATTTCAAGAATGGTATCAATGGCAATAGATATTGCAAAAGAAAATAATGCTACCAAAGTAAAAAGTATTGTTGTACAAATTGGTAAGACAAGTGGGGTAATGCCATATTACATGTATAAATACTATCCAAGTGTAGTAAAAGGGACTATACTTGAAAGTACAGAACTAATATGCGAAGAGGTTCCGGTAAAAGCTTTGTGTGAGGAATGTGGAAAAGAATACTTTCCAAATAGCGAAAACAGGTACCTGTGTACGTATTGCGGTGGTAAAAAAGCGAGAATAATAGAAGGCAAAGGCGTAACACTTAAAAACATAGTTATAGAAGATATATAACATAGATATGATATATACCATATATAAAGCGAGGTGCTTATGAAAACTTTATATCTTGAATGTAAAATGGGCATTGCAGGAGATATGTTAACCGCTGCACTTGTTGATTTGTTTGACGATCAGAGTGAAGTTGTAAGTAAGTTAAACGCAATGAATGTGCCAAATGTAGAATATATCCTGGAGACAGATGAGAAATGCGGAATTCATGGAAAGCACATGAAGGTACTTGTATATGGACAAGAGGAAGAAGTAGAGGAGGTGCATTCTCACAGCGAACATTCTGAGCATCATCATGTAGGACATGATCACGAAGAACATGTTCATGGCGACGAAGAGCATATTCATTCGCATGAGCATCATTCTCTATATGACATTGAAGATATAATAGAGAATCTTTCTGTTGGAAAGGATATTAAGAGTGATATAAGGGAAGTATATCAGTTACTAGCAGAAGCTGAGGGAAGCGTACATGGTAAACCTGTTTCTCAAATTCATTTTCATGAGGTTGGAAACATGGATGCAATAGCAGATATCAGTGCCGTTTGTTACTTGTTACATGAGCTAGACGCAGATAAAGTAGTAGTATCGCCTATAAATGTTGGAAGTGGGACAGTAAAGTGTGCGCATGGAATATTACCAGTTCCCGCGCCAGCAACAGCATATCTTTTAAATGGAATTCCAAGTTATGAAAGTAGCACTATACAAACAGAACTATGTACTCCAACAGGAGCAGCACTTGTGAAGTATTTTGCTTTTGATTTTGCACCACAGCCAGTTATGGAAGTAAAAAAGATTGGCTATGGTATGGGAAAAAAAGATTTTCCGCAGGCTAATTGTGTGAGAGCATTACTGGGGGAAACAGTTGATGAAGTTGAGCAAATTATTGAACTTACATGCAATATTGACGACATGACATCAGAAGAAATAGGTTTTGCAACTAGCAGATTAATGGAACTTGGAGCGATAGATGTTTATACAATAGCAATTGGTATGAAAAAAAACAGACCAGGAGTACAACTA
>JAILNT010000324.1 GCA_024691265.1 Treponema sp.
TTTCAATTAACAGTTTTAGTTAACAAAAAATTATATGATATAAAAGTTAATATAACTATGAATTAGATTACTATATATAAAATAATATTACAATAAAACAGATTAGATGAAAAAAACGTGTCGACTATTTGTTATAAAAAATGTATATTTAATTGATAGCAATTACAATGAGGTTACACGATGAGTGATAAAGAAAATCCTGAAGACCGTGATCCATATAATTTTTTTAAATTGTCTACAGAACCAAATGATGACGATGATAAAGATAAAAAAGATAAGAAAAATCGCCATCTTCCGTTCTGGGGCGTACTGCTAATTATATTGGGTGCGGTAGCTCTTTTGAATATATTTATAGATTCTAAGCCTGAAAATCTTATAGATTTTTCTGATTTTAGGGCAAAAATAGAAGCTGGAGAAATTGTTGAAGTTGAACTTGGAGAAAGTTATTTTGTAGGTTATGGTCCTAAAATGGCTTCTTCTTTATCATCAACTCGCCCTAAAGATTCTTTGTCTTGGAAAGAACTTTTAAGAAGTAGCAATATTTCTAATCGTGCAATTTATAGAACAAGCAGTGGTAATGTTCTCTTTGAAGATTTTATGAAGCTTCTCGAAGAAAAGAATATAGACTATAGGTTTGTTGCTAAACAGAATAATTATTTCATGCAAATTCTTATAAATCTTATTCTTCCATTTGGATTAATATTCCTTATGTACTTCTTTATCTTCCGTAAGATTGGCGGTGGTATGGGAGGCATGGGTTCTATATTCAGTGCTGGTAATAGTAAGGCAAAAGCTGTTGATGAAGGTAAAGTTAAAACCAGATTTTCTGATGTTGCCGGTGTTGATGAAGCTAAGGAAGAACTTGTAGAAGTTGTTGATTTCTTGAAGTCTCCAACTAAATATACAGATATTGGTGGTAAAATTCCAAAGGGTGTTCTTCTTGTTGGACCTCCTGGAACTGGTAAAACTTTACTTGCTCGTGCTGTTGCAGGTGAAGCTGGTGTTCCTTTCTTTAGAATATCAGGTTCAGACTTTGTTGAGATGTTTGTTGGTGTTGGTGCAAGCCGTGTGCGTGATTTGTTTAAGCAGGCACGTGAAAAAGCTCCTTGTATCATCTTTATAGATGAGCTTGATGCTATTGGTAAAAGCCGTGTTAATAATTTAGGCGGTAATGATGAGCGTGAACAGACATTAAACCAGCTTCTCGTTGAGATGGACGGTTTTGATAACGAGAAAGGTTTAATTATTCTTGCTGCAACTAATAGAGCTGACATTCTTGACCCAGCTTTGCTTCGCCCTGGTCGTTTCGACAGACAGGTTCCTGTAGAGCGTCCAGATGTAAAGGGTAGGGAGGCTATTCTTAGAATACATGCAAAGAATGTAAAAATCGATGAAGGTGTCGATTTTGTTTCTCTTGCTCATGGTACTATTGGTTTTGCTGGTGCAGACCTTGCTAATGTTGTTAATGAAGCTGCTTTGCTCGCTGTTAGAAATGGCAGAACAAGGGTTTCTATGGCTGATTTTAATGAGGCTATTGATAAGGTAAGTATTGGTCTTAAAAAGAAGGGTAAGAAAGAAAATGAAAAAGAACGCAGACTTGTTGCATTCCATGAAACAGGTCATGCTCTTGTAGGTGCATTTACTCCGGATTATCCTCCTGTAAATAAAATTACTGTTATTCCTCGTTCTCATGGTGTCGGCGGTTTTACTCAATATCGCGAGCAGGAAGAAAAGACCTTACAGACAAAGACCGATTTAATTAATGAAATCGATGCTCTTTTGGGAGGTCGTGCTGCAGAGCAGATTATCTTCAATGAGGTATCAACTGGTGCTTCTAACGATATTGCCCGTGCTACAGATATACTTAAGAGCATGATAACCGATTATGGTATGAGCGATAAATTCAAGAATATGACTCTTGGTAAGGGTGTATTGGGTAACCGTGGAGGTGAACCTAATATTATTCGTGAGTTCAGTGAAGAAACTCAGAATTATATTGATGAAGAAATTGCCCGTATAATGAACGAACGTTATGAACATGTTCTTGCTCTTTTGAAAGGAAAGCGTGATTTGCTTGAATATATAGCAAACAGACTCCTTGAAATTGAAACAATGGAAGGAACAGAGTTTAATGATATTGTAAAAGCTCATGAACATTGTGAAGAACTTGTTGGTACTGATGAAAAAGCTGCATTACCAGCTGCTGCAGATAATGAAAATACAGAAAGTAATACTGAAAACAATTCTGATAAAGGTGATAGCAATTTATGATTAAAAAATATTTGGCAATAGTTTTTACTCTTGTATTTTTTTCTGCTGCTTATGCACAGAATGCAATTACAGCTAGTGCGTTTTTTCAGTCTGTGTCTGAGCAGTATGGTAAGATAAAAGATTATGAAGCTACTATGGAAATTACTGTAGGAAAGCAGAATATGAATGGTAAGGTTTCTTTTAAGAGACCTGATTTACTTCGTATTGATTTTTCAAATCCAGAGAATCAAGTTATATTGTTTAATGGTGATGAATTAACTATATATCTTCCTGGTTCTTCTGCTGTTCTTCAACAGTCTGTAACTTCTTCAGGCGTGAATCTTGCGACTTCAAATGGTTTAACATTGATGAGCCGCTATTATTATATTGCTTATGAAACAGGACCTAATCCAGTTCAACTTGAAACTGGTTCTGATGAGTATGTTATTTCTTTGATTTTAACTCGTAAGAATACAACAGAGTCTTTCAGGTCTATTGTTTTATCTATAAATCCTGATACAAAAATGATACGCAGAGTTAAGGCTGTTACCCCTCAAAATCAAACCTTTGTGTTTGACTTCTATGATTACGTTTTGAATCAGAATATTTCTGACCAGCGTTTCATTTATGACGCTCCTTCTTCTGCAAATAATTACAATAATTTCTTATTCTCGGAGTAGCAAAAAGCAAATGGAAAGTTATGGAGCTTTATTAAAAAAAACTAGAGAAGAAAAGGGCTTTGATGTTTTTTCTGTTTCAAGGGATACAACTATAAGTTGTCATTATATAGAGGCTTTGGAAAATGAAGAGCCTGAAATATTCCCTGGTGAGCCTTATTTTATTGGATTTTTAAAAAATTATGCAGAATATCTTGGCTTGAATTCTGATACAGTAATCTCTTTATATAAAAATAAGAAGCTTCAGGAGTCACCTATCCCTGACGGGCTTATACCAAAACATTATCCAATTTGGATTGCTCCTACTATAGTTCTGCTGGTTATTGTAGCTTTATCTGGTATTGTATTTGGTACATATAAGCTTGTTCAGCATATTATTGCAGTCCGTGTTGAAAATGCTGCCACAGAAATAGAAGAAAAAGATAGATTTCATGTATACAATCTTTCTGATAAACCTTTGCAAAAGCGATTGTACAAAGGGGATAAGATTGTTATAGGGGATTCTGAGTCTGAATCTACTGAGCTTACTGTTGTTGATACTTTAGGAGTTCTTTCGCTTGATACTCCTTCTGGTACACAGGTAATTGATTTGAGTGAAGAAGTTGAGCTTGATGTAGATAACGATTCTATTCCTGATATCATTGTTTATGTATCTGATATTTCAAATGCTGATGCAAATAGGGGTGCAAATGTTCGTATGCTGCTAAAAACAGGTGGTGTTTCTGGTAGTGTTAATATAGCTGCTATTCCTTCTGATTCTGAATTGCCTAAGAATGCAGTTCAAACTGAGATTTTGAAAGACAATAGGGCATATCCATTTACAATAAATGCAACATTTAGAGCCGATTGTTTATTTAGATATCGTATTGATAGAAAAGAACCTATTGAAGAGTATTATCATTCTGGAGATACTGTTACTATAACTTCAAATAACGGAACTAGATTATGGATGTCTAATGGCAATGTTGTAAAGCTGCAAGTTATCGCTGATGGAAGTTCTCATGAATTAGAAGCTATAAAAGCAGGGCATGTGCAGACAGAAGATGTTAAATGGGTAAAGACATCTGATGGAAAATACAAACTGGTGGTACTTGAAATTGACTAAATTTTTTTTAGACCAGCATGGTTGTGCAAAAAATCAGGTTGATGGTGAATTAATTATAAATCGCCTTGTTAAAAGAGGTATGCAGCAGACATTCGATGAGAATGAAGCTGATTTGATAGTTATTAATTCTTGTGGCTTTATTGTTTCTGCTAAAGAAGAATCTATAAATGCTGTTATAGAAAGTAGAAAGAATCATCCTAATGCAAAAATCCTTTTGGCAGGTTGTCTTGCAGAACGCTATGCAGATGCTTTTAGAGACGATTTGCCAGAAGCAGATGCAATATTCGGTAATGGAGACCTTTCTAAGCTTGATGAAGTTGTTACTGATATTGAAAAAGGACATCGCCCTGTTTTAACTCCTCCACAGAAAGGTGTTTGTGGTGGCGACAGAGATATGCTTCTTGCTTTTAGCGGTTCCGCTTATGTTAAGATTACGGAGGGATGCAATAATAATTGTTCTTATTGTGCCATTCCTGTAATTCGTGGAGAGCTTAGAAGTCGTAAAGCCAGTGAAATTGTTGAAGAGATAAAATCTCTTGTAAACAGGGGTATCTTTGAGCTTAATCTTGTTGGTCAGGATTTAGCCGCTTATGGTACAGGTCGTGAAGATGATGTTTATGGCGAGGGGTCTTCTCCTTTAAATTGTGCAGATGGAAAAGCATCTCCTCTTTCTCGTCTTCTTGAGGATATATCTAAAATCGAGGGTGATTTCTGGATTAGATTACTTTATATTCACCCAGACCATTTTACAGAAGATATTCTTCCTGTAATTGCAAGGGATGATAGAATACTTCCTTATTTCGATATTCCATTTCAATCTGGGGATAACGAAATGATAAAGAAGATGAACAGAAAGGGAACTGCTGAGCAATATCTTTCTGTTGTAAATAAAATACGTGAAGTTCTCCCTGATTGTGCTTTACGAACGACTTTCCTTACAGGCTTTGCTGGTGAAACAGATGCTGCACAAGCAAATACAAGAAAGTTTTTGAATGATATCAGTTTTGATTGGTCTGGCTGTTTCCCTTATAGCAAAGAAGAAGATACTCCTGGCTATAAGATGAAAAAACAGGTTCCTGAAGCTATTGCAAAGGCAAGAGCAGAAGAACTTGAGCTTTTGCAAGCTGATATCACAAAAAAACGTCTCGCTTTAAGATGTGGTAAGGAATATGATGTTCTTATTGAAGAAGTTGTAGAACCTTCTGAAGAAAATGAAAGCGAAGGACTTGCTATTGGAAGAGCTTGGTTTCAGGCTCCTGAAGTAGATGGCAATGTTGTCGTGCAGTATGATAGAGATAATCCTGAAGAACTGAAAGCGGTACAAAGCGGCAGGCTTGTGAGAGTTAAAGTTGTTTCTTCTGGTGCTGTTGACCTTGATAGCGTATTTGTATCTGATTCTCCATTGAATAAGAACCGAAAGGAAACAGATATGGATTTTGCTGAGCTTCGTATTAATTCTGAAGCTAGAGGTGAGTCTCAAACAGAATAGAACTTGATAAAATACAATTTATTGTATTCTAGCG
Organism: Treponema sp.; assembly: GCA_024691265.1. GTDB lineage: Bacteria > Spirochaetota > Spirochaetia > Treponematales > Treponemataceae > Treponema_D. The sequence goes on from JAILNT010000324.1 coordinate 5,556, forward strand.
AGCTGTGATTCTTGTAAAAGATTGCAGCTCTTTTTATTATAGTGAGCAATGAGCAATATAGACGAATATCTTTCGGTACTTAATCCGGAACAGAAAGAAGCTGTTATGCATACTGCATCTCCTCTACTTATTTTGGCAGGTGCTGGTAGTGGCAAAACTCGTGTAATTACTACAAAGATTGCCTATTTAATTTCAGAAAAGGCTGTAAATCCAGAATCAATACTGGCAGTAACATTTACCAAAAAAGCTGCAAATGAGATGAAGGAGAGGGCTGTTGCCTTAGATGAAAGGGCTTCTTATTCTATGATAAAGACTTTTCATTCTTTTGGAGCCTGGTTTTTAAGGCGTTATGCATTGCTTGCTGGTCTGGATAGTAATTTTACAGTGTTTGATGATGATGCTGTGATTGCTCTTATAAAAGAAGCGAATCCAAATATTGATAAAAAACATGCAGACAAGTATGCAAAGAAGATTGCTCTTGCAAAAGATTATTGTCTTACTCCTGATTCTCCTGACTTGTGCAGTTTTCTTAATATAAGTGAGGAATTCAGAACTATATATGCTAATTATGAAGCAAGAAAAAAGCTTAATGGTAACGTCGATTTTGGAGACCTTATATTAATGCCTGTTACATTAATGCAGCAGAATGCGGAAGTGCGGGAATACATGCACAGGCGTTTTCGTGTTGTCATGGTTGATGAGTATCAGGATAGTAATATTGCTCAATTTAATTTGTTGAAGCTACTTTCAGGTGTTGAAGAAAATGCCGGAGTCTATGTATGTGTAGTAGGCGATGATGACCAGTCTATATATAAGTTTAGGGGTGCTGAAGTTCAAAATATTCTCACCTTCCAAGATAATTTTCCAAATACGAAGCTTATTAGACTTGAAAAGAATTACCGTTCTACTTCGCAAATATTACAAGCTGCAGAGTCTGTAGTTAGTCATAATGAAGGAAGATTAGGAAAAAATCTAACTTCCATGAAAGGAAATGGTTCTAAGCCAACTCTTGTGTTTTTAGATAATCAATTTACGGAAGCTAGATTCTGTGCTGATTTAATTGAGGTTGAGAAAAGTAAAAAGAATGTCCCTTATAATAATTGGGCTATTCTTTACAGGACAAATGCACAGTCTCTTTTGTTTGAAACTGAGTTTTTGCACAGAAAAATTCCTTATGTTATAGTTGGGTCTTTGAAATTTTATGAACGTGAAGAAATAAAAGATGCTGTAGCTCTTTTGTCTTTAGTCGCAAATCCAAAAAATGAAGTAGCATTCAGGAGGATTATTAATAAACCGGTAAGAGGTATAGGTAAAAAAAGTCAGGACAATATAATAACTGCAGCTTTTGCATCTTCTTCAAATCTTTTTGAGCTTGATGATGTTAAGCTTACAAAGAAAGCTTTGTCGAGTTATAAAGATTTTTGTACGGCTATAAAAGATAGTGCAAGTCTTTTAGATAATAAGAATAAATATCCTGATAAAAATCTTTCAAAGTTTGTGAAAGCAATAATAGAGAAGACTGGTATATATGAATACCATAATAGCCATGATATGTCAGACGGTACTAGAAAAGTATCGAATCTGGAAGAGCTTGAGAATAGTGCAATATTATATCCGCTTACAATGTCTGGTCTCGTAGATTTCCTTGACCACATTGAATTAGACCGTACGCTTGAGAGTGAAAATGATAATGACAAGCCGAAAGATTTTGTTACGCTGATAACTTTGCATAATACAAAAGGTTTGGAGTATAACAGAGTTATAATTACAGGCATGGAAGAAGGAATCTTCCCTAGAGAAGATAAGATAGGTGAGGAACTTGAAGAAGAAAGACGCCTTTTGTATGTAGGTATAACAAGGGCTAAAGATGCCTTGTATTTTACAAGCTGCCGGCAAAGGTCTATGTATGGCAATTTTGATGTACAAATGCAAATAAGCCCTTTCCTTTTGGAAATTGACAGAAATAATCTACGTGTACTAGGTACTGTCCCTTATGCTTTTTCTAGAAATGATATGTCTGATTCTGCCATGGAAAGCTTAAAATGGAAATGTGGTATAAAAGTCCATGATGATGAATATGGTGATGGCTATATTGAAAAAGCTTATAGTTCTCCAGAAGGAGAATGGGTAATAGA
>JAILNT010000334.1 GCA_024691265.1 Treponema sp.
GTGGTGATGGTGTGCATCACTCGGTTCGCGCTCGCACTGCTGCCGACCGCATGGATGAGCATTCTAGGTAATAACGGTATTATAAACCAGCTTTTACAAACGCTTCATATTACAAAAGATTATATAAAACTCTTATATACAGAAAATGCCATTATTGTTGTAAGTATTTATATGTATTTGCCTTATGCAATTTTACCTATATTTACATCAATAGACAGATTTGATTTCAGCCTTTTGGAAGCTGCAAGAGATTTAGGAGCAACAAAATCTCAATCAATGACAAAAGTTTTATTGCCAAGTGTAAGAAGCGGTATCATAACAGCTGTTATATTTACATTTATTCCTATATTCGGAGCTTATACAGTACCATCTCTTGTTGGTGATATGAAAAGCTACATGATAGGAAATGTAATAGTAGACCAGGTAACAAAAATAAGAAACTGGCCTCTTGCAGCAGCTTTCTCTCTTGTAATTACATTATTAAGTATGGCGGGAATCATATTAATGATGTGTTCAAATAAAAAAGATGCAAATCTTAAAGAGGGGGAAAAGAAATGAATCCATATCGTGCTTTTTTAAAAAGGCTTGAAAAGAAAGAACCTAAATACGAAAGTGCAAAACATGCAAAAAGAAACTGGAAAAAAAGAAGAAATACCTTCTCAGTTTCAAAAACAGTATTGTTTTTCACCCTACTATTTTTGTTTATGCCTTTAATATACATAGCTATATTTTCTTTTAACAGCTCTAAAGATTCCACATTTACAGGCTTTTCATTCATTTGGTATAAGCAGCTTTTTTCAGATTCTCCGGCTCTTTGGAAATCTTTACTAAACAGTCTTATTGTAGCCATAAGTTCAGGTCTTGCAGCAACAATACTAGGAACTTTAGCCGCAATAGGAATATATTGGTATAAATTCAGAGGCAGAACTTATATTCAAACAATAAGCTTTCTTCCAATGGTACTTCCAGAAGTAATTATGGGTGTTTCAATGCTCATTTTCTTTGATGGAATAAAAATGCCACTCGGACTATTTACAATATTTGCAGCTCATACAACATTCTGTCTGCCGTTCGTATTCCTTATGGTAGGAGCAAGAATAGACGAATTTGATTATTCAATTGTAGAAGCTTCTCATGACCTTGGAGCAAATGAATTTGAAACTCTTACAAGAGTTGTAATACCTGCTATCATGCCAGGAATTACAAGCGGCTTCATGATGAGCGTAACAATGTCACTTGAAGACTATGTTATAACAAATCTAGTAAGTGGACCTGGAAGCACAACACTTCCTCTTTATATTTACTCTACAATAAGAACTGGAGTATCTCCGGTAATAAATTGTTTAAGCGTTATTCTTATTCTTTTCACCTGTATTTTTGCATTCAGCATGAGAGGAATGTTAAAGAGTATCGCAGCATCAAGATAACACAATAAAATCAATTAGATAGGATAGATAGGATTTTTATGAAAAAGATTTTTGGAAAAGCTGTAGCATTAGCTACAATGACAGCCGCATTAGCAGTTCTCTCATCTTGTGGAGAAAAAGAAGTTGTACAGAGCGATGAAAAGGTTCTTAACCTTTACAACTGGACTTACTACACACCAGATTCTGTTATAAAGAAGTTTGAAGATGAATTTGGCGTAAAAGTAAATGTAGACAGCTACACAACAAACGAAGAAATGTATGCTAAAATCAAGGCTGGCGGTGGAAAGGGATATGACATCATCGTTCCTTCACAGGATTATGTTTCTATAATGATAGAACAGGATATGCTTCGTGAAATAGACCATGAAAAGTTCACAAATGCAAAAAACATTAATCCAAAAGTTCTTGAAAAAGCAACTTATGACCCTGAAATGAAATATAGTGTTCCTTACTATTTTGGAGCTGCTGGTATCAGCGTAAACAATACAAAAGTACAGAACTACGAAAAGAGCTGGAATATCTTTGCCCGTACAGACCTTAAAGGACATATGAGCATGATGGACGACATGAGAGAAGTTTTAGGAGATGCTCTTGCCTGCATGAATCTTTCTGTAAACACTGTTGATGATGAAAAATTAAAAGATGCTGCAAAAATTGTAAAAGAAAACTGGAAGCCAAACCTTGTAAAATTTGATTCAGAAGGTTTTGGAAAGTCATTCCGTGATGGAGACTTCTGGGTATGCCAGGGCTATGCAGAAGCTATTTTTGGTGAAGTGCCAGAAGAAAGATGGAATGAAATAGACTTCTTTATTCCTTCTGATGGTGGTCCTTCATACCTCGACAGCATGTGTATATTAAAAGATTCTACACATTATGCAATTGCAAATGACTTTATAAATTTTATACATAGACCAGAAATTTATGCGGAATTCCTTGACGCATTTAGATTTCCGTGCTATGTAAATACTGAAGCTGCACAATATATGAAGACAACTCCAATGTACAATGCTTCAGAAATGGATAATTGCGAATTGAAGGAAGATATAGGCGAAGACCTTGATAAGTTCAATGAACTTTGGCAAGATATTCGCTTTAACTAACAAAAATGATAAGTGCTTTTTCTGATTATAAAACTGTTTTAGATAAAATGCCGGATTCAATTTTTTTGATTACCGGCTCAAAAGATACTTTTACCGTTATTTATGAAAATGATAAGTTTCATAAACTAACCAGAGGAAGCATTCCTCTAGGCTCTAACATAGTAGACTATCTTAATAAGAATATAAAGATACAATATAGCTATGAAGAGCTAGAGGAAAAAATTCTTCATACAGATGAACAAGCTATAGAAACTACTATAGAAACAAAAGATACAGGACATCTAATGTTTCTAACCTTGTCTTATTATCAAGAAAAAACTTATCTTGGTGTAATAAGAGAGACTGTTTCAATAAATAAAATAGCTACAAAAATACAGGATATTGCATATACAGATTACATATCAGGCTTACCTAACAGAGCCTGTTTCTATGAAAATTATAAAAATCAAATAAATAAATCAAAAAAAGATGGAAGCATGTTTGCTTTAATGCTGCTTGACCTTGATAATATGAAAAATATCAATGATGCAAATGGACATGCAGCAGGAGATGAACTTATAAGACACGCTTCACAAATGCTTCATAGTTTTGAAAAAGATTGTATTAAAGCTTTCAGATACGGTGATGATGAATTTATTCTTTTGATAAGTGATATTACATCTAGAAATTTTCTTATAACAATTGCAGATACAATTCTTGAAACATTTAATCTTGAAAATATTGAAGTATCTGGAGGAATAACAGTATATCCTGATGACAGTAAAGATGATTCAGAATTACTAAAATACGCAGACATTGCTTTATATGATGTAAAAGCAAATGGAAAAAATGCCATAAACTTTTTCCAGTCAATCATGTATCAAAAGTTCTCAACAAGAGTAGCTCTTGAATATCACATGAATCAGGCATTTACAGATAGACAGTTTCAATTATATTTCCAACCACAATTTGATATAAGAACAAATGCACTTAGAGGCTTTGAAGCTCTCATAAGATGGTATGATAAAGATTTAGGCTGGATAAGCCCAGAAAAGTTTATTCCTGTAGCAGAAGAATCACATCTTGTAGTACCTATAGGAAGCTGGGTTTTAGAAAAAGCCTGTTCAACACTTCACGATTGGCAGAAAAATTGGAATTTCACAGGCATAATGTCTGTAAACGTATCGCCTTTACAACTAAAAAAAGCTGATTTTGTATGCGAAGTATTGTCTGTTAGAAAAAAATACAATATAGACCCAAAAGCGTTAGAACTTGAAATTAATGAAGGCGTAATGATAGCAAATCCTGAAGAAATAATCAGCATATTACAACAATTCAAGGATAAAGGATTTGGTATCTCTCTTGATGATTTTGGTACAGGCTATTCATCATTACATTATTTACAAATGCTGCCATTAACAACCCTGAAAATCGATAAATCATTTGTAACAAACCTTATGACAATGCAAAGCATAGAAGCAAATATAACAGACTCAATTATATCTATGGTTTCAAAGATAGGGCTTGATACAATAGCAGAAGGCGTAGAACATCAAGAGCAGCTTCACGTCTTAAAAGCCTTAAATTGTCATAACATTCAGGGCTTTTTAAAGGGGAAGCCAATGCCAAAAGAAGAGTGTGAAAAATCATTCTTCAATAGAGCTTTCACAAAAAATATAGAAAAAATGCCTTCTTCATATTAATCAGAACTTTCTGGCACTCTATATTCTACATAGCGAACATGACCGCTTTTTACAGCCTCTTTTATTTCACTTTCTCTTTTTGATAAAGTTGCTTTACCGGTTTTTACTTCAATTATAAGGATTTCTTTTATCGATTTACCTTCTGCCGCACCAGGAAAAGCCACAAAATCAACAGGCTTACCAACAAAGCGGACATCACCAAAATTGCAAGGAAAATCAGGAAGAAAAGGAGCAAGCTGCTCACTTACCTGCCCTCCTATAACAGCACGACTTTTTTTTATTGCATCTTTTCTTTCAGCCATGATACGGGATTTATCCATCATTTTTGCATGAAGTAAACCTATTTCATGACCTAAGAAAAAAGCGATTCCAATTATCACAGAAGCAAGTATAAAAAGCAAAATTGGGTGCCCACCTAAAAACAATAAAAAACTATTCATATTGGCACAATATCAAATTAATGCCGATAATTCCAGTATGAGAGTAAAGTCAACAATTTTTACAATTATTATTTCTTTGTTATCGCTTCAATTTCTTTCAGCTCAAGAAGCTCAATTATTCGAATTTAAATACAAAAAAGACGATAATTACCGAGTGCTTTCAACTATAGAAGAAGATGTTTATGTAAATGGAAGACTCAATCATCATGCAAGCATAATAAACAGAATATCCGTAACAGTAACAGACACAACAGAAGACGGACGCGGAGTGCACAGTGCAAATTTCATGGCAAGTGAAGAATCACAAGGGCAAGCCGGAACTTTATATACATGGGGAAATGAATACGAAAGCATATACACAAGAGATAAGCAGGGAAAATATACAATGGGTGACCAATACTTTATGCCTGTTGTTAGAGATATGCCTATTTTCCCTAAAAAAGCTGTAGCTATAGGTGAAACATGGACAGAAGAAGGTTATGAAGTCCAGGATTTAAGAAGAACCTTTAATATTCAAACACCTTTTAAGGCTCCTTTTATTGCAAATTATAAATATGAAGGTCCTGTAAATGAAAATGGAAAAACACTACATAAAATCTCTGTAAACTATTCAATACAATTTGACGCTCCAGCACAGGAAAAATTATGGCAGTACAACGATTATCCGCAAACTACCCTAGGACATTCTCAGCAAAATCTATATTTTGATGTGGAAAAGGGAGCTTTAGACCATTATGATGAAACATTCTTAATAAGTATTGAAACCGTACATGGGAATGTTTATAGGTTTAAGGGAAAATCTAGTGCAAAAGTTACAAATTTTGAAAGGACTAGAGATACGACAACCGTACAAAATGTACAGGATAAAATAAAATCTTTAGGGCTTGAAAATGTAAATGTTATTGCTACTGATAAAGGTCTTACTTTTAGTATTGAGAATATAAAATTTCTTGCGGATTCTGCTATTTTGCAGGATAGTGAGCAAGAAAAGCTTAAACAGATTGCAAGGATTATTGAGGAGTATCCTAATAATGATTTGCTTATTACAGGTTATACGGCTTTAGCTGGTAGTAAGGAAAGCCGCAAGAAGCTTTCTGATGAAAGAGCTCAATCGGTTGCTCAGTTTTTGATATCATTGGGTGTTAAAGATAAAAAACAGGTGTTTATTCAAGGGTTGGGTGCTGAAAATCCTGTAGCTCCAAGTGATACAGAGGAGAATAAAGCTAGAAACAGACGAGTTGAAATAACGATTCTTGATAGATAAGCAGAATATTTTTTATGTTGTTATAAATATAAATAAGTGGGTCCCAGTAACGAAAAAAAATAAGATATCTCCCCTAAAGGGTCCCTTCTTATTTTCTTTTCTACGTCCCACTTATTTATATTTTTATCCTGCGTTTTATTCTGCTTATCGATGCTATTTTGACCGTGTATAAGTGGGTCCCAGTAACGAAAAAAAATAAGATATCTCCCCTAAAGGGTTCCTTCTTATTTTCTTTTCTACGTCCCACTTATTTATATTTTTGTCCTGACAGCTTATACTGTTTTGGTACAGGATTTTTTATGGATATTGATAGTCTTGCTTTTGAAAGGTTTTCTATTAATAAGATTAAGAGTCTACAAAGGCTTGTTATAGAAAATATTCTTGCTTCTGAAAGAGAAGATGGGAAAAGAAAGCAGATTATTTTATTTCCTACAGGAGGAGGTAAATCTTTATGTTTTTTACTTCCCGCTCTTTTTCTAAAAGGTCTTACAATCGTTATATACCCTCTTTTATCTTTAATGGCAGACCAGAAAAGAAGAATGGACGATGCTGGAATTAGTTCTTGTGTTATAAACGGGAAAACTAGTAATGAAGAAATCGACTCTTACTTTTCTGCTATCAAGGCTGGAAAAATAAAAATTGCTATAGTAAATCCTGAAATTATTATAAAAAGGAATCTTATTCCCCGATTCAAAGAGTGTAATATTTCCCATATTGCTATAGATGAAGCCCATTGTGTTACAAGCTGGGGAAATAGTTTTAGGCCGGCTTATCTAAAATTAAGTCATTTTGTTAAAGAATTAAATGCAAACTGTGTATCAGCTTTTACAGCAACCGCCCCGGACTATATCTTACAGGATATAAAGTCTCTTCTTTTTGATAATGAAGCATTTATCATAAAAGGAGATGGCGACAGGGAAAACCTTTTTTATAGTGTAATAAAAACAAGCTCAAAGAAAGATTTTCTTCTTGACCTCTGTAAAACAGAAGCAAAACCTCTTATTGTTTTTTGTAATACAAGAAATAATGCAGAAGATACAGCAAAAGAAATA
>JAILNT010000354.1 GCA_024691265.1 Treponema sp.
CAAGTAGAACTTTCTAAAAATAGTGTATTAAACACTGTGTCAAAAATTTCTGTAGATACTTTTAATGCAAATGGAAACCTTATTTCTAAAAAAGATTTCGGTAGCATTTTTGTAAATAATAATTCAAGTTACATTTTAGAACTAAAAGCAGGTAAAGATTTAAAAGAAACAGAAGTTTATCCTTTAACAGGTAGAAAAGCTTACCAGCTTGCAAAAAAGAATGCACAGCACAATTTTAATATAAAAACAGTATTAGGAATTGACTCTGATTCAAGAACAGTATTAGGGCTTCAATTAGGTTTTCCACAAATATACACACTCACAGAATTTATAGGAAATACAAAAGACAAATATATATCTAACATTATAGCAACAGGAGCTGGCTTACAGACACCTTTAACAGGACCGTTTTCAATTGGATTAGAAGCTATGTGGAAATTTTTTATAGACTTTGATACATCGGCTTCTGATTCTATAGCACAAATGCCTTATACAGCTATAACCATAAGCTATCAACCTAGATGGAAATTTCAGATATTTACGGCAATAGGGCTTGATTATAAAATAAAGAGCTGGAATGACATAGCTTTTACAAATGATACTCGTCTTTCCAGCTCTTATATGAAAGTAAATATTAGTGAAAATGTAACTGCTTACCCCTCACTAACATTTGGAATAAAGCTCTAAAATTAGCCTATAAACTTATAGTCTTGAGCTTCAATAGCTTTTTTCAAATCTTCATCTGAAACGGGAGCACTTGCTTTTACAGTAACAGTTCCTGTTTCATGATTTGCAATAGCTTCAACAACACCATTGATTGCTTCAACAGCCTTTTTTACACGTGCTTCACAATGTCCGCACATCATTCCTTCAACCTTAACAGTCTTTTCTGTAACATCAGCCATAACCTTATGAACCTCCATAGCTTTGCTATTTATTTTTCTGCTTTTCAATGCTTTATGCATATTAAACAGATTTAATCTCAATGCATTTGTAACTACGCAAAAACTAGACATACTCATTGCTGCAGCTCCAAACATTGGATTTAATTTCCAACCAAATAAATGAATATACACTCCACAGGCAAGCGGAATACCTATAATATTATAGAAAAATGCCCAGAACAAATTTTCTTTTATATTCATGAGTGTAGCCCGACTTAATTTTATTGCAGACACAACATCTTTTAAGGAACTTTTCATAAGAACAATATCAGCTGCGTCAATTGCAACATCAGTTCCAGCACCTATAGCAACACCGACATCTGCCCTTGTAAGAGCTGGTGCATCATTAATTCCGTCACCAACCATACAAACTTTGCCCTGCTCCTTTAGAGTTCGTATGACTTTTTCTTTACCATCAGGAAGCACTCCTGCATAAACTTCATCAACTCCAGCGGACTTTCCTATTGCACTTGCAGTTTTTTCATTATCGCCTGTAAGCATAACAACACGGATTCCCATATTTTTAAGTTCGTTTATAGCCTCTGCACTATCGTCTTTTATAGTATCAGCAACAGCTATCATGCCTAAAAGTTTTTTATCCGCTGCAAACAACAGAGGAGTTTTTCCAGATTCAGAAGCAACTACTGCTTTTGATAAAATATCTTCTGCCACATTTTCGTCACATTGTCCTTTTACAAAGTTTACGCTACCTGCAACAATTTTTTTATTATCATATATTGCTGAAAGACCATTTCCAGAAAGAGAAATAAAATCTTTTACCTCAAAAGCTTCAAGCCCTTCTTCTTTTGCTTTTTCTACAATAGCTTTTGCAAGAGGGTGTTCACTTTTCACTTCAAGACTATATGCTGCAGTCAAAAGTTCTTTTTCTGCTATTCCCTCTGCACAAATTATATCAACAACTTTAGGCTCTCCCTTTGTAATTGTTCCAGTTTTATCAAGTGCAACTATTTCAGATTTTCCTGCAATTTCAAGAGAACTTGCATTCTTAAAAAGAATACCATTTCTTGCAGCTTTTCCATTACCAACCATAATAGCTACAGGAGTTGCCAAGCCCAGTGCACAAGGACAACTAATTACAAGAACAGATATTCCTCTGGCAAGTGCAAAACCAAAACTTTCACCGAGCAAAAGCCATATTACAGTTGTTACAATCGCTATTGAAATTACAACGGGTACAAATATTCCGGATACTTTATCTGCAATTTTAGCTATAGGAGCTTTTGTAGCAGCTGCATCACTTACCATCTGAATAATTTTAGAAAGTGTAGTATCTTCACCTACCCTTGTAGCTTTACACTTTATAAAGCCACTCATATTTATTGTTGCAGCACTTACAGAGTCACCTTTTACTTTATCAACAGGTATGCTTTCACCTGTTAAAGAAGCTTCATTTATAGCAGTTGAACCTTCAATGACAATTCCATCAACAGGAATATTTTCGCCAGGACGAACAACAAAAATATCATCTTTATTTACATCTTCAATAGGAAGCTTTTGTTCACTTTCCTTTCCGTTTGAATCTTTTTTAATAAGGACTGCTGTTTTTGGTGCAAGTTTCATCAAACTTTTTAATGCATCTGTTGTTCTTCCTTTTGAAATAGATTCCAGCATTTTTCCAACTGTAATTAAAGTTAGTATCATAGCTGCACTTTCAAAATAAAGTTCATGCATGAGAGACATAGTTTTTGCAGTATCTGAATTGATAACAGAAGCAGTCATAAGAAATAATGCATAACTACTGTACAAAAAAGATGATGCAGAACCTAAGGCAACAAGTGTATCCATATTTGGTGCAAGATGAAAAAGACTTTTAAATCCACTTATGAAAAACTTCTGATTTATAACCATGATAATGGCTGATAACATCAACTGTAAAAGTCCTATAGCTACGTAATTACCTTTAAAGAATGTTGGCAAAGGTAAATTAAACATTGTATGTCCCATAGAAAAATACATAAGGACAATTAGAAAGCCTATTGAATATATAAGTCTTTTTTTTAGAACAGGAGTTTCTTTATCCTTTAAGCTATCTTCCATAGAAGCCATAGATGATGCATTTGTATCTTTAGATTTTGTATTTCCTTTAACACAAGCCCCGTAGCCTGCTTCCTCTACAGCTGCAATAATAGCTTCTTTTGATGCGGAACCTTCTACACCCATGCTATTTGTAAGAAGGCTTACAGAACAAGATGTGACACCTTCAAGTTTGGAAACGGCTTTTTCAACTCTGGCACTACAAGCCGCACAGCTCATTCCTGTTACATTATACTGTTCCATCTTATAGTAGCTCCTTATTTTTCGATAACTTCTTTTAATGTATAACCAGCTCTATCGATAACTTCTTTTAATTCATCATTTGAAATTTGTCTACTATATTCAACAACAGCTTTTTCTTTTTTGAAGTCGACTTTAGCTGCAACACCATCAAGTTTATTAAGACTATTCTGAACATGATTTTGACAATTTACACATGTCATGCCTTTGATTATTAAAACTTTTTCTCCGAGTTTTGTTCCTTCAAGTTTCTTTTCATCAGCAATAGTTCCGCCACCGCCTCCACAGCAACTTCCATTTCCCTTAAAATGAGAAATTGATGACTTAGCAGCAAAAAATGCTATAACAATGATAACTGCAATAATTATTATATTTATCATAATACCTATACCCCCTATACAAACCTTATTTCATTAATTTTTGAAGTGTATCTACTAAATCGTCTATAACTTCATCTTTTCCACTTCTAATATCTTCTGCAACACATGTGCGAATATGTTCAGACAACAAAACTTTATTAAAAGAATTTAATGCTGCAGTAACAGCTGAAACCTGCCTTAGAATATCAGTGCAATAGCAGTCCTTTTCTATCATTCCCTTTATGCCGCGAATCTGACCTTCAATACGGCTAAGTCTATTCATTAAAGCTTTATGTTCAGCTTCGCTTCTATGCTTTTTTTTGTTACTGCAACAGCAGCAATTATCTTCTGTTTCCATGATGAGAAATATAATACCCTCACAGGGTATATGTCAAGATAAATATTATTTATTGAGAAAAAATGTAAAAAAAAAGCGGCACAGAAATTTCTGCACCGCAAATAGATTATAATATTATTATTGTATTAGTTATATAGAATACGAGTATAAATACTTCCAGAATACATCATAGAAAATAAATCTGAAAAATCTTTATACAAAGCTTCTTTCATATATAAATTATTTCCTAAACCTAATCTTACTGTTTTAGAAAGAGGAAGCTCATAATTCAGTGTTAAATATTCAATAAATTCCCACCCGTTATCAAGATAGTCTGTTACCTGATTATAGAAATCATACATTGCGTAAGCGTGGAGGTCAAAATCAATCATATGCCCAGAATCTGATAACCATCGCCATTTTGCAACAAGCTCTCCGCCTATATTATAGCTATAATCACGACCACCTTTATCAGAATCAGCTCTTCTTAGATAATAGCAATCAGCAGTTCCGAGTACGTTTGCATCTAAGTGCAGCTGCCATTCTATACGGCTTTTTTCATAGTTAATTCTTTGCTTTATGGCAAAACCTGGTGCAAGTGAAGAAAATTCCATAAAGGAATGCCACATAAAATCATAATCAAATATGAAACCTATTGTTGTGTCTTTATTTTCTCCAAAATCAGGACTTCTAGACCAGAACATACCATTACTGAAAATATCAATACTATATAAAATACTTTGTTCAGTACTATTTATTCCAGTTCCACTACCCTTTCCAAAAGAACCTCCCATAGTGAGTTCAAATTGGCTGAATGGACTATTTGAATCATGTCCGTAAGGGTCATTATAAACTACACTAAATTCTGGAGCCATAAATACAGGGAACAATTCAGAATCAGAAGAGATAGAATCGTCTGCAAAAGTTGTATAAGTTTTTGCAGCACCTAAAGAAAGCTTCATTGATATTTCATAGATATTTCCAGTTGTACCATTAGGTCTATGACCTAAGACTGGGTCTGTATAAAGCCTCATAGGGTTAATAACATATCCCCAGAATTTTCCAAACTGGTCAGCTTCTAGAGATAATCTATAAAGCATTTCTCCTACAGCAAAACCTCCGATTGGAGTATAGACTAAATCATTCTTTGAAGGAGAGTTAGTTTCAAAAAAATATTCCCACATATATGAAGATGCAGTTGAAACTAATGCAGATTCAAGCATATTCATATTTGCAGCTCTTGCACCCATATAAGAGAAAGAACCCTGGTAAGGATGAAGAACAAAATTTGTCCAATACCAGTCTCTATCCCATGATTGTACTCTATCATAAAAATGAGTTACATCATACCAGGATACTTGTGCCCAACTTTGATTACATACATATCTATTCCACGAACCTATTACAAAATTTGGAATAAATACAGAACCTAAAGCTACAAGATAATGCTTTTTTGTATCTGAGTTATCATAATCTTCACTAAGCAAATTAACGGTATTAGCTTCTGATTCTTCATTTTTTTCAACTGAATCAGGTTCAACATCTAATACTGGACTTTCTACAGAAATAGAATCTTCAACAACATCATCGCTTGTCTCACTCTCTAAAGAATACGTCTGTGCAAAAAAACAATGAGGCAGGCAAAATGAAACTGCCATTGCACATAATAATAATTTCTTTCTAATAAACATTTTATTGTCCTATCAAAAAAATAAAAATATTAGAGGTCAACTCTAGTATTTTTTTGATATAAAAGTCAACACAGTTAATATTTATACTATTTTTAATAAAAGTTTATTAAAGACGCTTTATTCTTTCTAAAAATTAATATTTTAAAGCATCTTGTGTAAAAAGTTTTTAGTTCTTTCTTGTTTAGGATTTCCAAATACTTCTTCAGGACTTCCTCTTTCTACGACATACCCATCTGCCATGAATAAAATTTTGTTCGCAACTTCACGTGCAAAAGACATTTCATGAGTAACAACAATCATTGTCATTTTCTCTTTAGCAAGTTCCCTCATTGTTTTTAAAACTTCACCTGTAAGTTCTGGGTCAAGGGCACTTGTTGGTTCGTCAAAAAGCATAATTTCAGGCTGCATTGCTAAAGCTCTTGCTATAGCAACTCTCTGCTGTTGTCCCCCAGATAGTTTTCCAGGATATACATCTCTTTTATCTAAAAGACCTACTTTTTCCAAAAGTTTTTCTGCAAGTTCTATTGCAAGTTGTTTATTCATTTTTTTTACATGAACAGGAGCTTCTATAAGATTTTGCAATACTGTCATATGTGGAAAAAGGTTGAAATGCTGAAATACCATTCCCATATGGCTTAATATTTCTTTTGCTTCCTTTCCCTTTGCATATTTTGCAGATGATTTTTCATCATCAAAAGCGAATAATTTTCCAGCTATTTCAATAGTACCTTTATCAATCGATTCTAAATGGTTTATACAACGGAGTAAGGTTGATTTTCCAGAACCAGAAGGTCCTATAATTGCAAGTACATCTCCTTTTTCAACTGATAAATCTATTCCTTTTAGAACTTTAATATCTCCAAATTGCTTGTAAATATTATTCATCTTCAACATCGTTTCACTCATATTTTGAAACTCCTTAAGCTCTTAATATCTGAGATAAAAATATGACATCAGCTGTCACTTTTTGAATAATATTTTTCAAGGATATTAAATAAACATGTAATAATAAATGTCATTCCCAAATAGAAAATAGCAGCAAAAAGAAATGGTGTCATATCA
>JAILNT010000366.1 GCA_024691265.1 Treponema sp.
ATTATATTATAATAGAAAGGAAAATTTTGAACTGCATTTAATTTTGCATAAAAGATTTTCCTTTTTATTTTTTTCTATTCCAGACAACCGAAATCTGTGTTTTTTCAACTTCACCATCTACAGTTTCCGAAGGTTTTATAGTGTCTTTTGTCCCTGATAAAGAACCCTTATCATCTTGAATTAATGACCATTCAATAGGAGTAGCGTCTCTTGCTATTTTTAATGCTAATTCTCTAGGTAATTCAGGATAATAAGAAGCATTAGATTTTCCTACTTGTTTAACATGAATCTTATTTCCTGAAATAGTTATATTTATAAGCATTGATGCTCCGTTTTTGAAAATAACAAAGCCTCTGCCGCCTCTCATTATTACTATTTTATCAATATAAGGTTCTCCGTCCCAGTTCCCTGCAATATCTTCTATAGATAAATTCTTTTGATTATCTGCTGATTGATTATCAATATTCTTTTGACTTTCTAGTTGAGATTTTATGTTGGCAGATACGGAGTCTTTTATTGCATTGGAATCAGTATCTGCTGTATTTGTGAAAACAGAAAGCAAAGTTCTTAAAGATTGCTTTGAATCTAGTAAAATCTTGTAGTATGAATCATATATTTTGGCTTGCATATTCTTTTTGCCTGATTTTTTTTCAATAGCTGTAAGAATACAAACCCAGCCAGATGAATTTTCACCTTCCTGAATTTCTGCAAAAAATATTATATTTTCATCTGATTTTTGTGCTGTGAAAGAATCAATGTCAAAATATTGAGGGCGTTTATCAATGACTTCATAATTTTCAAGAGAAGATAACTGGGAGAAATACATGTCTTCGGTCATCTTTATCATGCCAGTATCTTTTGACTCTGATATTGAAGAATAAAATTCAACAGGGATAGCAAAAGTAGCTTTTTGTAGCACAAAAAGCAATATTATGAGGAATATTGAAACTTTATTAAGCTTGTTTTTTCCCAATTCTCTCTTCCCTTAGCTTAATTTTAATGACTTTATCAATAAAATAATAAAGAAATTAAAGAAAAGTAACTGATTTTCAAAAAAAATATAATCATGACAATTTATTTCTGAATTCTCTTTGAATATCTCTCTTTAAATCTCTTTCCTTTATATCGGCACGTTTGTCATAAGTTTTCTTACCTTTACAAACCCCAAGCAGCATTTTTACTCTGCCTTTTTTCAGATAGAAATTTAAAGGTATTAATGTATAACCTTTTTCTTCGACTTTTCTTGTAAGGCGTTTTATTTCATCTTTATGAAGCAAAAGCTTCTTTAATCTATCTGGGTCATGATTAAAAATTGAAGAATATGCATATTCAGAAATATGAAAATTGTGAACCCATACTTCTCCATTTTTTATTTCAGCAAAAGAATCTGCAAAAGAAACGCTACCAGCTTTTACTGATTTTACTTCTGTTCCCTGTAATTCCAAACCACACTCTATAGATTCTTCTATTGTGTAGTTAAAATGAGCTTTTTTATTTTGAGCAATAATCTTAATTCCTTCTGCCATTCTTAAAGTATACGAATTATTTTGCTTACTTGCAAGGTGTGAAAGAGTGTGATATTGTTTGAGCTATGCCTAAAAATATATACGAATATTCATATGATATGCGACGAGAATTAAAGCATAGAATTATTGTAATAAGTCTTTGTGTTGTTGCAGTATTTATTGGAATAACATTGTTTTCTTCTTTTATATTGTTTGCAGTTAATGTTAGGACAGAGTCTATGAATCCTTCTTTGTCCCGTGGAACTTCTGTATTTGTAACACCATTAGATAAAAATCCAAGAAGAGGAAATCTTGTTCTTGTAAAAGATAGTTCTTCAAAAAAACTTTCTACTCAGAAGCGTATTATTTCTTCTATAGTTAGCTTTTTATCTTTAAGACAATTCTATCCTTATGTAGATTCAGAAAGAATGGCACAAACAGGAAAAATAAGAAGAGTTGTAGGTGTTCCTGGTGATACTATTTATATGAGGGATTATGTTCTTTATATAAAACCTGCTGACCAAACACATTTTTTAACAGAATTTGAACTTATACCATTTTCTTATGATACACAGATATTTTCTATACCAGTTCTTTGGGATACACAATTAGGTTCTGTTGGTACTTTTGAGGAAATACATTTGAAACCTGGCGAATATTTCCTTTTGAGTGATAATCGAGTTGAAAGTACTGATTCAAGAGTTTGGGGACCTGTATCTGCTGATGAACTAGAAGGACGGGTTTTACTATCATATTTCCCATTAAATAAAATAAGACTCTATTAGCTTTAATTTTTATGATTCTTAATGATATGTCACTTTATTTG
>JAILNT010000380.1 GCA_024691265.1 Treponema sp.
AAAGAAGCAATAAAAATGCTCATAGGAGACAGCAATGATAGATAATTTCCCAAAACAGGCATTCCCGATTTTTACAAATAATCTGGATGTAAAGATTAACAGAAAAAATGTAGATAAAGATTTTGTAATTTATCAGATCGGAACAACAAATTCATTTTTTACTACTAATGTTTTGGATATTGCTTCAAATGAGTTCAAAGCATTTTCTGTTGCATATTACAGGAATACTCGTTGGTTTGCACTTTTTATTAGAGGTAAAGATAATCTAAAGGATTTTGCAACATTGGTACAGGCTAAAGATTCTTCTGCAACTATTAATGTTGTTGATTTAATGAATTCAGATTTGGAATCTAACAACGCTATTAAAGATATTGAACTTGCACAGCTTCTTGTAAATACTCTAAAAAATAATAAGACCTTTGCCTACAACAATGTAACAGGCTCTTTGTATTACAAGCCAGATATTGTTCTTGATACAACTTCATTTGAATTGCTAAAACTAAGATTTTTTTCTCCAACTGAGGATTGCATTGCTTTAGGGGCAGATTTTGAATCATTTACTGAGTATAAGAAGCTTGTAGAATACAAGCCAAAGGCCAAAAAATCATATGTATTTGATAAATCAACCGGAGAATTTAGAAAATCGCTGCAGTCAGATTTTGACTTCAATAAGGAAAATCCGAAAGATCGATATGTCTTTTTCTCTGAAGGTGTGATTTCAAAAAAAGGAAAGAAACGTCATCAATTTCTTAACTTTAATACCTACCAACAATATATAATGTCAAAATCTGGATTGATAGCGCAATTCTTTAATGATGTAAAGGACTCTCTTTCCGCATATTTGACTATAGAACAATTCCCGATTTTAAATTATGCAGCATACGACAATCCTCGTCCAGAATATGAAAATACTGATTATGTGGCGTATTTAGCAGCCAAAGGGAGAGGATTTTCTGTTGTAGACACAATAAAGAACACTGAGTCTAAAGAATTACAAACTCAGATTATTGAACAATTAAAAACTGAATATAATATATCAGAGATTAGTTTTGAACGATCAAAAAACAACTATGTAATTGAAATTATCCACGATAAGGATTCCGGCTTCTATGATTCAAAGAAGGAAAATTCAAGTCAATTCTTGTTTCCAGAATTATTAAATCCGGACCAGCACAATTTGTTTACAGAAGAAGATATTATTCAACATGTTACGTTAGAAAACTTTAAATTAGTAGATCCTTTATCTGAACCTGATGAAAAGAAAAGAAAGAAGCTCATAAGATTAAACCATGATATGATGAAAAATATCATTCAGGAACTTATTATCAAGGGCGACATCTATGATAGGTGTATTTCGATTGTAAATTGGTCTGAACCTAAAGAATGGAATTTTGCATGCTGTGGAACAGGAAAATGGAATAATCTGAAAAAATGTAGAGACTATATTTATTATAAAGCTAATATAAAAAGGGATGGAACTCTTACCTTGTCGACTTTTGACTCAACTCAATTCCCGGAAGATGAAGAATGGGAATTAATTGATAGAATCTTTAGATTCTACAACAAAAACGGTAATCTAAAATTCCATCCTGTCGAATGTATTATCTATAATGATATTTCGAACGTGAATGTAATTTATAAAACAAAGCAATTTACATTGCCTAACCTTGATAAACTAACTGCTGATTTATCTTTATCAGACAAGAATAAAGATGTTCCGAAATCAAAAATAATAACTTTACTTAACTTGTTTGAAAAAGAAATAGATGGATTGTCTGAAGCGGAAAAAAAGGAAATAGAAAATATACGTAAGAATATCGAAAAGGAACAATCTGATAATATTTTACTGGATTCCTTGTTGAAGGATGTACGAATTCAATCTATTGGCAGAGTACTAGATTATTTTGAAGATCAGGATTCTGAAAATCCTCAGTTTTTACTTCATGCAAGACCCAAAGCCGGTGATAATATGTTTGAAAACTTTAATTCATTACTTGGGTTAAAAATTGCAAAAATCAATGGAATCTATGAGTATTTCGTTGGGAAGAAAAAAGAAGCATTAAAATTCAGCCTTCCTAGTTCTTGTATAATTCGTTCTGTCAGCCCCTGGATTAATGGGGAACTCAATATGAATAATGATGTTTTTTTGGATGAATTTGCCCACATGCTTACCGTAGAATTTGTAAGAAATGGACAATACACGGTAATACCTTTCCCTATGAAATACTTACGGGAGTACCAGCGTTTCATAGAGAAGGATGTTGAATTTGATGAATAAAGGTTCCCACGTGTAGTGAACTGCACGTGGATTTTTCATTTTTCTATTTCCAGTTAAGAGACTGATTATCTAAGCTTAGTTTATTTCTCTCTTTCAAAATATTAAGAACAGCATCTACATAAACCTGACAGTTTTCTTTTGCTATCTTTTTTCGGAAATTATTTTGAATAACATTCTTTAGTGTTGTTTTTTTCTTTGGACGTTTCTTTTTGTCAGACTTCAATAAAGAATCTACAATTTCATTTACAATTTTTTGACTCAATGTAGTAGATTTGTTTTCTGCTTTGTTCGTCTTAGCAGGAGTTGTCTTTTCTGACTGCTTAGTATTATTAATTGATAATCTATTAATCTTTACTCCAAGACTTCCAAAGTGTTCTACAACAGATGCATATCCCTTGTCATTTGAAACAATTATAAATTCAGCTCTTGAATTTTGTCCCATTGCAAGACCAACATAAGATGACAGTACCATATCCAAGGCATTTGAACCTTCAGTAAGTATTCTTATCGGTGTCAAATTAAAAGATGTTTTCTGATTCAATGACTGAATATATTTTACTGCCGTATTATACCAAGTGTTTTGATTTGTATTTGCTCCAATAAAACAAATAATCTGAGTATCAAGTTCTAATAATTTCTTTTCATTGAGAAAATCGATGAATACCTTTGGATTGTTTACATTATCACCATCAGCGAAAACAAATCGCTTTACATTTAAAGTTTGAAAAAAATCTATCATAGTCAAATTCCTTATCTTTCATCAAAAATAAACTGAAGCATATCAAAAGCTGCAGCTTTCTTAGCTTCGGCTTTTGAATTCTCTTCTCCGATACCTCGTTGCATATATCCTTCTTTATCTTCATATGTTGAGATAAAGCATTCGCAACGCCATATTTGATGTCCATCAGAATCCGTTGTATTCTTAAACGAGTACTCTGGTTGGGTGATGTATTCTTTCTGAAAAAGTTCGTTTAACTGAGAAACAGATGTTTCGAAATCAGCTTCTCCTACTTCCTGTTTCATGTCATAAATTTCACAATCATGCATAAGTGCTTCAGCAGCCTTCATTCTGGCAACTTCCGGACTTCTACCTTCTCCTTGTGAGGAAAATTGCAATGCAGGTATCTTAAGATAATAGATATAATTATTTGAATAACCAGATTTATATTCATCCAGTTTTAATTCATAGTAATTACAAAAATCCCATACTTCCTGGTACCAGTTCGTTTCAAACTCATACATCTCATACAGATTATGACATACATTTTTTACAGCATCCTTTGTATTGGCATAAACTAATCCAAAAGAATTCATACGTGTAGAATCAATTTTTACTGCACCAACAAGAGCTTCAAATACATCTTCCAAAATTGAATCACTACCAGCTGCGTTATTATTTAAATCACTTTTTCCAAGTAATACAAACTGGTCTAAATGTTTCAGTCTTAAACACTTTGCTAAGGCCCTTTTATTAATATAATTCTTTCTTATTTCTGAAAGTTCGCCTACTGACTTTTTTGATGTAAGTTGATTACAACGTTTACCATCTGGATATACTGTGAATGAATCATATAACCAATCAGATAAAAATTTGTAAAGTTCTGCATCTCCGTAAAACTCTAGAACATCATTATCCTCAAAAGAAGGATTTTCTGCTCCAAATGATTTACTAGTAAATGCTTGAATTAGTAGATTCCTATCCTGGAATCTATAGCCAATAATATCTTCGATTGTGTTTAGATTACATCGAAGATACTCATAAGTGTTTGTAGCTGCCATGTGCTACACCTCCAAAAAGTATTTGAAGGCACAATAAGCCCGTTATGTGAGAAAAATAGTAATGTAATTGGGCTCTTTAAACAAAAAAGAAAAGGTAAACAAAAGATAAATAATAATCTCACTAAATGTGATGGTTATTATTTGGCGATTTTTCATCTAATATTTTTTGTTGTAGTGCCTAACTCTTTTTTACTACAACATGAAGCCTTTTTCAAGAGTTCGTGTTGCACAATTAATAGTTTTTTAATGAATTCCTCCCGAAAATATCACACCCATTCCCCCCAAACAAATTTTCAAATAATATGAGCGCGATTTTTTACAAGAAAAGTTTTCTCATAACCGCAAAATAGAAACAAATTTGCAGTTATGAGAGAAGAAAGACTTAATCTAATTTTACTGCCACACCTAGAACATGGTAATACACCAGTTTTGCGAGTACTTTCTTTCCTGCAGTAGCCAGTGCACGTTCATAGCATTCAAACTGACCGGCATATATTCCTGCGTAATGTTTATGTTCTGGTTCCACAACATCATTCTTACTTCCAGGATATGACTTGAAGTCCACAAGAACTACTCCG
>JAILNT010000387.1 GCA_024691265.1 Treponema sp.
ATGTATAGATATTTTCTTTATCATTTTAGTTTAAGAATATTGAAATCTATGTATAAATACTGTATATTTATACTAAATTAAAGTTATCAAGGCGAAAAAGCCTTTGCGTGAACTTTTTTTTCCTATCGCAGCGGGGACACTCTCACGTCCTTGCTGCTTTTTTTTAGGTTGACATAAAAAGGATATCTTGTTAGGATTTGTGATATGAAAAACACATCCCGTTGGGCAGTAGTAATCAATAACTCATTGTTGGCATACCTTTACCAGAGCTATGATTATCTCCTCGTACCTGCGGTTAGTTCGCTGTAGTCAAGCGTGATGTGTAAGAAGTGCGTCTTAAAAGCACTAAATGAAGGCTTGTATAATTACAGAATCTTCCGCAAGGGAGATTCTTTTTTTTTGCATAAAACTAGTTTATAAATTATCCAGTGTAATTGGAGGAATAAAATGAATAAAGCAATTGAAACTCTAAAGGAAAGAGGATTTTTTGCACAGTGTACTGATTTGGAAGGTTTATCTGCAAAAATGGACGAAGGTCCTATTACTTTTTATGTAGGCTGTGACCCAACAGGTCCTAGCTTACATATTGGTCATATGGTTCCATTTTTTGCTCTACGCCATTTAAGGGAATTTGGTCATCATGGAATTGCTCTTATTGGTGGTGGTACAGCACGTATCGGTGACCCTTCTGGAAAAACAGAAATGCGTAAGATGATTTCTTACGAACAGATAGATGCAAATGTTGCAAGCATTCAAAAGCAGCTTGATAAGTTCATTGGTTTTGATGGAAAAACTGCTTTTAGTGATAATAATAAAAACTGGCTTGCTGACCTTAACTATATAGACTTCCTTCGTGATATTGGTTCTTGTTTCTCTGTTAACAAAATGCTTACTTTTGAAGCTTACAAACAGCGTCTTGAAAGAGGTCTTTCTTTCATAGAATTTAATTATCAGCTGCTTCAGGCTTACGACTTCTTTATGCTTCATCAGCGTCATGGCTGTAGTTTACAGATTGGTGGTGATGACCAGTGGGGTAATATTACAGCTGGTGTTGACCTTATTCGCCGTAAGCTCGGTGGAACTACAGAATTAAATGAAGCTCATCAGGCTTATGGTCTTACATTCCCTCTTATTACTCGTTCTGATGGAAAGAAGATGGGTAAGACTGAAAAAGGTGCTATCTTCCTTGACCCAAATCTTACAAGTGTATTTGATTTCTTCCAGTATTGGAGAAATGTTGCTGATGCTGATGTAAGAAAGTTCTTCCTTTTGTTTACTTTCCTTCCTGTAAGTGAAATTGATACAATTTGTGCTGGTAATATTAACGAAGCTAAAGAGCGTCTTGCTTATGAAGTTACAAGCATTATTCATGGTAAGGAAGAAGCAGACAAAGCTTTAAGTGGTGCAAAAGCTGCTTTTAGTGGTGAAGGTGATAAAACTCATATGCCTACAGCTGAAATTGAAAAGTCAACTGTTGAAAATGGTATTGGTGTAATAGATTTATTCTTTAATGCAGGCTTAGGTGCAACAAAGAGTGATATTCGTCGTCTTATTCAGCAAGGTGGAGCTGCTATCAATGGAAAGAGCGTTACAGATGTTAAAGCTTGTGTATCTCTTTCTGATGTTGATTCTGATGGTGAGTTCGTACTAAAAGCTGGAAAGAAAAAGATTGTTCGTGTTGTTCTTAAATAATCTTTAATAAAGTTTTCTAGTGAATATTTGAGGCAGGGTATTTTACTCTGCCTCATTTTTTTTGACGGAAATTTTAATATGTGATGATTTATTATCTCGCTTTTTTTATTAACTAGGCTATAATAATAGTTGATATGAAAAAAGTCTGCTTATACACGGTTTTTATATTTGTATTTTCTCTTTTTTATGCACAGTCACTTTCGACTAATTCTGCATTAAAAAATACGTCTACAATAGATTCTTCCATTTTAGAGATAGATGATTTTTTAGCTGATTATGTTAGTAGAGGCTGGACTGCAAGTGATGGACTTCCGGGAAATACTATAACAGATCTTGTACAGGATAATCTTGGTTATCTTTATATAGGAACTTATGAAGGCTTAGTTCGTTTTGATGGCTTAGAGTTTACGATTTATAATAAAAATCATGATAAAAGATATCCTTTTGTTTCTGCTAGAAAAATATTTCAGTCAAGTAAAGGTGATTTGTGGGTAGGTAGTAATGACGAGGGAATTTGTTGTATTAGCCAGGACACTAGTATTCCTGTAAAATCTTTTACAACAAAAGACGGACTTCCTAATAATTCTATCCGTGCTATTACAGAAGATAAAAATGGAAATGTCTGGGTAGGAACTGCAGGGGGAATTGTTTATATTACACCTGATGGAAAAATTGTAGTTCCTGATAAAGCAGGTCTTTTGGCTTTTGATGATGAAAATTGTCTTTGTACACATCTTTATTGTGATACTGTTGGTAGAATATGGCTTGCAACATCTAAAAAGAATGGTATTTACTATTATTTAGATGGAAGATTTACTAACTATGCTAATAAACTAAAGTTTGATAAAGATGTATATGTAACTACTATTGCACAAGATAATACCGATGTATTCTGGTTTGGTCTTGCTCCTCATTATGCTGTAAGAATAGATGAGAAAGGTTCTAAAACTTTTGATTTAAGTTATAAGCCTTCTTTAGTTAATGAACGTCATATAGTTCCAACTTCTACTATCATAAATTGTATTTACCAAGATAAAAACGGGACTTTATGGTTTGCAACTGATGGCGGTCTTGTAATATATAGGAACGGTAGATTTTTACACTATTCGGAAAATGAAGGGCTTGTTGATAATAATGTAAATCGTCTTATAGAAGATAGAGAAGGAAATATTTGGATTGCAACAGACCGTGGCGGCGTGCAGAAAATGAATAAAGGTAGATTCAAAACTATAAATCTACCATCTTCTGTAAATGCTAT
>JAILNT010000394.1 GCA_024691265.1 Treponema sp.
TTTATCATAAAAATCACATTCAAAAACATAAGGCATTCTAGAAACAGAATTAAGCATTTTCTGTTCTTCAACAATTATTCTATTGATTGCTGTATCTAATGCAATTTTAGCACTTGTTTCCTATTCTCTTTCAAAAAAAGAGCTTAAAAAACAGGTTGACCAGAATATGCTTAATACTGTTCAGATAACAGCGGAGCAAATCAATAGAATAATTGTTGAAGAACAGAAAATGCTTAATTCTGTTTCTAGAATGCCTTATGTTTTTGAATGTGATTTTTATGATAAAGAGGAATTAAAATTACGTTGGAACGATATTAATGCTATAACTAAAAATGATTCTCATTATCTTGGTATGGCAATTTATAATATGGACGGCATTGGTTGGACAACAACTGGAAAATGGCAGGATTTACATGAAAGAGAGTATCTTTCAAAAGCTTTGAATGGTGAGGTGAATGTAACAGACCCTGAATTCAGCAAGGTAAATGGGCATATAAGTACTTTTTATGCTCAGCCGATAAAGAATGCTTCAGGTAAACAAGTTGGAGTGGTTGTTTCTGTTGTGGATAGTATGGAGCTTTGCAATTCTGTTTCAAATATGACTATTGGATTGGAAAGTCACCCAGTTGTATTTAATAAAAAAACAGGAAATTTTGTAGCTTCCTCTGATATTGAAATGGTTAAAAATTCTTTTAACATCAAGACTGATTCTGAAGCTGAATTTTTGAAAGTTGTTGATATGATGCAAAATAGTGATAGAGGTACAACTTCTTTTAGAAATTATAAGAATAAAGATTATTTAGTTGCATTTACAAGTATTCCTAATAGTGATTGGACTGTTGCATGTGCAGCTCCTTCATCTGATTTTTATTCAGGATTACTTAGATTTTTAAATGTTTTGGTCTCTGTATTTATTTGTACAACTATTATTGCTGTTGTTATATGTGGTTTTTTAATTACAGGACTTTTAAGACCTTTAAAGAAAGTTGATGAAAATATTCATTCCATTGCAACAGGAAATGCAGACCTTACTAAGCGAATTAAAATAAAGTCAGAAGATGAAGTTGGTTCTGTTGTAAAAGGTTTTAATATGTTTACAGAGAAACTTCAAAGCATAGTTTCAGAAATAAAAAATTCAAAATCTGTACTTGAACAAGTTGGTGATGTTCTTATAGATACTATTGATAAGACTAAAGATAGTATTTTAATGATGAATAAGAAT
Source organism: Treponema sp. (assembly GCA_024691265.1). Classification (GTDB taxonomy): domain Bacteria; phylum Spirochaetota; class Spirochaetia; order Treponematales; family Treponemataceae; genus Treponema_D. The sequence goes on from JAILNT010000394.1 coordinate 1,223, forward strand.
ATAAGTAATGTTCAGCAGCAGCTTTCGCTTCAGAATAATGATGTCAACAGTACTGTTTCCGCTGTAAATGATATTTCATCTGGACTTGATTCTCTTGAATCTATGATAGAAAATCAAGTTTCAAGTGTTACAGAAGCTTCATCTTCGGTTGAAGAAATGCTTGGAAATATTAGTTCTGTAACAAATACAGTTGAAAAAATGGCAAAATCATTTTCAGAATTGCTTATAGACCTTCATGCAGGTACAACAAAACAGCATGATGTTACAGAACGTATAACTCAGATTGCAGAGCAAAGTCAAATGCTTGAGGAAGCTAATGCTGTTATTGCTTCTATTGCAGAACAAACAAATCTTCTTGCTATGAATGCAGCTATAGAAGCCGCTCATGCAGGCGAAGCTGGTAAAGGATTTTCTGTTGTTGCCGATGAAATAAGAAAACTTTCCGAAACTTCTTCTGAGCAGTCTTTTAACATTGGGGAACAGTTAAATGCCATAAAGACTTCTATAGAAAATGTTCTTGCAGCTTCTCAAGCTTCAGACCTTGCATTTCAGTCTGTTGGACAAAAAATTGATGGGACAAATACTCTTGTTCAGCAGATAAGTAATGCAATGCAAGAGCAGGAAGAAGGTTCTAAACAGATAAATCTTGCTTTAAATTCAATGAATGATAGTACACGGCAAGTAAAAGATTCATCTTCTAGAATGCAGGAAGTGAATAAAAAAATTATGTCACAGGCTGAACGTTTACAAAATGCAGCTATGGTTATGGAAGATGCTGTTGGTGAAATGGCATCTAAAGTTGTTGATATGAATGGTTCTAGTACAGATTTAAATGATATTTCTGGAAAAATTGGAGTTTCAATAGATGAAATATCAAATCAAATTGACTTATTTAAGGTTTAAAAAAAAAGCGAAAGTTGTTAAATAAAAGTTGTAGACTAGAACATACTATATTATAATATTTAAGAGAGAGACT
>JAILNT010000412.1 GCA_024691265.1 Treponema sp.
AAAAGTTTTCTTATGAAAAACAATACTTTCTAGTATTCTTAATGGAAACTTTATATAATTTAAAATGAATTATTTTATTTTAACAAAAGGATTTCAGTTATGGACAAAACTTCTATGAAACTTCATTTTGAAGGAGCACATGGAACTGTCACAGGCTCTTGTACTTGGCTTGAATATAGATGTAGAGAAACAACTGCAAATATACTCGTAGATTGTGGAGTTGAACAAGATTCAAGAGAAAATATATTAAAACCAAATTGGACTTTCAATCCTGAAAAAATAACCTGCGTACTTCTAACCCATGCACACATAGACCATTGTGGTGCAATTCCAATTCTTTATAATGTTGTAAAATAAAAGATAGAAATGAGAAAAAAAGCAATATCGTCAGACGGAAAACGGTATTTAATTTGTTCATGCGAATACTCTATTCCAGAAAAGCTTTTTTCACATTGCATACAACACAAAGAAGATGAATTAGATATACATAAGAAACTTGAATATAAGCTCTTACAAGATACAGAGTTTTATGAACGATATGTAAATCATATTCAAATTGAATTGAATAAAATGTATAACGAAATTGAAAAAATTAGAATCAAAGGCACACTAAATCATGAAGCTCTTAGAAAGATTATAGAAGAATATATAAAAGAAAAAAAAACAAGGAAAATCTTTCTAAAAGATTAAAATGAAAATAAAGCAACAGCCCCGTAAGTAAAACTGCGAGGCTTTTTTTATAAAACTAGATACTACATCTTTTACTTTATTATTGATATACTCGCATTATGAATTTTCTCTCTGTAAACAATCTTTCTAAGATAGGACGCGAAAAGCCTTTATTTACAAATGTAACTTTCGGCTTAGACGAAGGTGATAAGGCCGCAATTATAGGACGCAACGGAACTGGTAAATCAACACTTTTAAGTACAATAGCAGGAGAGCTTATTCCAGACGAAGGTACTGTAGTAATAAATAAAAGTGCTGGAGTTTCTTACCTGGCACAAAATCCTTCTTATAATCCAGAAGATACTATAAAAGAGCATATATTCAAATCGAAAAGCCCTAAACTCGAACTTATAAGGGAATATGAAGATTTATGTGATTCTCTTGCAAATGCAAATAATACAAGTCAAAAAAGATTTGAAGAAGTTCAATTAGAAATGGAAAAGGGTAACCTTTGGAACTATGAAGCCCAGGTAAAATCTATTTTAAGTACGCTGGGAATAACAGATATGAACCGTAAAATGGGAACCTTGAGCGGAGGAATGATAAAAAAAGTTGCCTTAGCCCAAGTTCTCGTAGAAGATACTAAACTGTTATTACTAGACGAACCTACAAACCATTTGGACATATCAACAATATATTGGCTACAGAATTATTTACATGAAACAAAAAGAAGTGTTCTTATGGTAACACACGATAGATACTTTCTTGATGCTGTATGTAACAATATATATGAATTAGCTAGAAATAAAATAAAACTATATCAGGGAAATTACTCCGCCTATCTTGAAAAAAAAGAAGTTGAAAGCGAGATAGAAGAAAATACAGAAAGACGTATAGAATCTGTATTAAGATTTGAAAGAGATTGGCTTTTAAGAGGACCTTGTGCAAGAGGAACGAAAGCAAAAGCTAGAATACAAAGAGATGAAGCTTTAATAAATAGAGAAAAGTTTCAGAAAGATAAAGGCTTTACATTTGAAGTAGCAGGGAGAAGACTTGGAGGGAAAGTCCTTGAACTGCACAACATAAGTAAAAATTTTCCAAAGGCCTATGCTGCTTTAAATGATGGAAAGAATAACCCTGTATTATCACATTTTAGCTATACATTCACAGCTGGAGAAAAAATCGGTATATTCGGCGATAATGGTACAGGGAAATCTACTCTTCTTAATATAATTACAGGAAATCTGCAAGCAGATGAAGGCGAGATAATAAAGGGAGTAAATACTGTATTCGGCTATTATCAGCAGAATCCCGTTTTCAAAGACCTTAATCTGACAGTTTTGGAATATATAAAAGAAGCTGCTGAAATGGTAAATCTAAATAATGGGAAAACTCTAAGTGCTTCTCAATTTCTAGAAGAATTTGGTTTTGAAGGAAAGATTCAATATTCTCCCCTTTCTACATTAAGTGGTGGAGAAAGAAAAAGAGTATTTCTTATACGTCTTTTGATGAAAAATCCTAACTTTCTTATATTAGACGAACCTACAAATGATTTTGATATATTCACGATGAATATACTAGAACAATTTCTTTCGAATTATAAAGGCTGTTTGCTTATAGTAAGCCACGATAGATATTTTATGGATAAAGTTGCAGATACAATGTTCATCTTGGAAAATGATGGCAGTGTAAGTGGTTTCGTTGGAAAATGCAGCGAGTACATAGAATACAGGGAAGAAAAAAAGAAAGAGGAAGAAGATAAGAAAGCTTTAGAAAAAGCAGCATTATTAGAAAAAGAGAAAAAAGAAGCTTTTGCTAATACAATAAAACAAGCTGCGAAGAAAAAGAGAAGTTATAAAGAGCAAAAGGAATTTGAAGCCATAGAAAGTGAGATAGCAGAACTTGAAGATTTACTAAAAACTCTTGAAGCTGATATGGCAAGCAGCGATTATGAAAAAGCTCAGGAAGCTGGAAAGAAATATGAAGAAGCAACTGCAAAGCTTGAAGCTGACTATGAAAGATGGGACGTTTTAAGCGAGCTTGGCGACTGAATTATGCTTGCAGCTTCTTATAAAAAGAACATAAAATAGTTTGGAGGATAATTAATATGAAGTTATGTATAAGACCACACGATATCGGAACAGATACAACGGCAGAAGAACTTGGAAAGAAAATACATGAAAAGGGTTTTTATGGAGTACAGCTTGCTATAGCAAAGGCTATAAAAGGTCAATCAGGCTCTCCTGAAACTCTTACAGCTGATGTAGTAAAAAGCATAAGAAAAGGTTTTAATGACAATGGCGTTGAAATTCCTATTTTGGGAGCTTACTTTAACCCAGTTCATTCCGACAAGAAAAAAGTAGCTGACGGACAGGCAAAATTTGCTGACCACCTAAAGAAAGCAAAGGATTTCGGTGCTATTTATGTAGCAAGTGAAACTGGAAGTTATAATGATGACCAGTGGACTTATAATCCAAAAAACCAGACAGATGAAGCTTTTGAAGAAGATGTAAAGATTTTTGGACCACTTGCAGAAGTTGCAAGAGACGCAAAAAGCTTTATGTCTATAGAAGGTGCATGGCATCATTGTACATATTGCCCTAAGCAGATGAACCGCCTTATTAAAGAAATCGATACAGGTTACGTACGTACAACGGTTGATATACTAAACTATCTCTATATTGGAAATTATGAAAAGAGATATGATATTTTCCACGAATGTCTTGATTTATTTGCAGATAAGATTGGTATTTTCCATATAAAAGATTTTGTTCCTGATGGAGACCATCTT
>JAILNT010000416.1 GCA_024691265.1 Treponema sp.
TGCATTCTCTAAAGCAAAAAATGCAGAAACAACAGCAAAAAGACTTGTACAAGCAGGTTTCAAGAATGTTGTTTATCAAAAGACTTCTAAGGTAACTAGAGTAATTATTCTTGACGTTCCTACAGATGAAGTTCAGGACAATCTTGATAAGCTTGCAAAGAATGGTTTCACAGACCATCTTGTTCAAGAACATATAAATTCTTCGACAAATAACTAGTTATAATATTTTTTATAAAGCTTTCACTTCTTAAAAAGAGAGGATTAAGAAGATGAAAGCTTTTTTTTATTATTCTGTTTTAAATGCATTTACATTATTGACAAGTTCCCTTGCATTATCATTTAAATCTTCTGCCATTGCGGCAAGTTGTTCTGCGGCACTTGCATTTTGTTGAACAACTGTATCTAGTTGTGTTATTGCAGTTGTGACTTGTTCCGCCCCTGTATCTTGTTCATGACAAGCTACTGATATTTCTTCTATAAGTTCTGATGTTTGTTTTATACCTGGAATTACATTGTCAATTTTATTACCAGCTTCCTCAGCACTTTTAAAAGTTTTTTCCGATAGCTGCATAATTTCTGCTGATGCACTTTGGCATTTTTCTGCCAGTTTTCTTATTTCACTTGCTACTACTGCAAATCCTTTTCCTGCTTCACCAGCTCTAGAAGCTTCTATAGCTGCATTTAGTGCTAAAAGATTAGTTTGTTTTGCAATAGTATCTATCATTCCTATTTTATCTGTTATCTCTTCAACTGCTTGTACAGCTTCTCTAACTGTTTCTGCTCCAGTTTCCCCATCAACTGCATTGTTTTCTGCTATAACGCCTGTTTTCTTTGCGTTTTCTGCAGTCTGTTTTATGTTACTTGCCATTTCTTCCATGGTAGCACTCATTTCTTCTGTTGAAGCCGCTTGTGTACTTGCACCTGTAGAAATAGCTTCGCTTGCACTTTTTATTTCTTCACTTTTACGTTGAAATTGCAGAGATGCATTCTTTACCTGTATCATAACACTATTAATTTTTTCCATTGTCTGGTTAAAATATTTAGACAGTTCATATACTTCATTATTGCCTTTTTCTTCTAGTCGTTGAGTAAGGTCTCCATCTCCCTGGGAGATATTTTTCATCATATCCTTACATTTTATAATACCTTTTGTTGTGCTATTTGTAATTAATACAGTAAGAATAAGTATTATAATAGTTGTAAATACAAAAAGGCTTATCATGAAATTTAGAAGTAGTCTTGAAGAATATCTTACTTCGCTATAAGGCACTATAAGACTTAAAAACCATATTTGGTCTGCATCCTGAACTTTTAAAGGTATTTCAAAATTGATAAGCTTATTTTTCCCTTTTCCAGAATATTCAACAAATGCTTGCATGTTAATAGCACTAGATTTAAACTTATTGCTATGTTCGCTTGAATTATAGAATTCGTTTGCTTTTCCTATGTTTTCTATGGATTTATCAGCAGCTATAAGTCCTGTGGAAGATATAAGGGAAAGATAACCTGAATTGTAAATCTTAGCTTCCTGAAGTATGTCATTTATTGTAGTTAAAGCCATATCAAGACCTACTACACCAACTGTTACACCTTTTTTATTTTTTATAGGAAATGCGACTCCTGCAACCCAAATAGTTTTTCCACCGATTTCATAAGGATTTGGCTCTATAAGTAGACCTTTTTGGCTTTTTAAAGGATTTTCATACCAGCTACTTCCTTCATAGTCTGTAAGGGCTGTGCATTCTATTTTATCATCTGTTTTTGTCCAATAGGGTATAAAACGTCCTGTTGAGTCATGATTTTCTGTATTCTTATAATAACTGTCCATGTTATCAAGGGCATTTTCTTCCCAGCAAGTCCATGTATCTACGAAATTATCATTTAATTCCAGAGTTTCTTTCAAGAGATTATTTATATATTCTCTTCTATAATCTTCCGGTATAGATTCAAATTGCTGCAATGCATTTTGTAAAGATGCACAAGTACTATATTCATGAGCTAAGATAGCTTTAGAACGTTCTGTATAGTATTCAGCTGTTTCTTTTAGATAATTATCTGTTACTTCCCCAAATCTTGTATTAACAGTTTTTGACATTAGTATTGCACATGCTAAAAAAAGCACTATAAGTGCTAGTCCTATTCCAATGACAAATTGTCGTCGTATACTGCCTGTTATATAATTTATGAGTTTCATTTATATTTCTCCTTGTGCGTCTTTAGTTGTTTTGAATGCTCCAACGGCTAAAACAAGATTGTTTGCATTTGCAGATAACTCTTCTGCCATAGCAGCAAGTTCTTCTGAAGCTGCGGCATTTTGTTGAACTACAGAATCTAGTTGAACTATAGCCTGTGTTATTTGCTGGGCTCCGCTATCTTGTTCCTTGCAGTCATTAGAAATATTTTCTATAAGCTCTGAGGTTTTTTGTATATCAGGAATAGCATTTGCTATTTTTTGTCCTGCATTTTCTGTTTGTTGTAAGCTGATGTTTGATATTTCTATTATTTCTGCTGCTGCTTTCTGACTACGTTCTGCAAGTTTTCTTACTTCTCCTGCTACTACGGAAAAGCCTTTTCCTGCTTCTCCTGCTCGGGCTGCTTCTATAGCTGCATTTAAGGCAAGCAGATTGGTTTGACTTGCTATATTATTTATAAAGCCTATATGGGAAGTTATTTCTTTTACTGCTTCAACAACATTTTCTACAGCCTTTCCTCCTTCTTGACTTTCTTTAGCTGTATTTTCAGCAAGCTTTCTTGTTTTGAAGGTGTTTTCTGCAGTATTTCTTATACTGGAAGCCATTTCTTCCATGGTAGCACTCATTTCTTGTGTTGATGCAGCCTGTGTACTTACTCCCGCTGAAATTGATTGACTTGAAGAGTTTATTTCCTCACTTTTTTGCATAAGTTCTGCAGCAGCATCTTTTACATCAATCATAACGTTATTTATCTTATCTATTGTGTTGTTAAAATATTTCGAGAGTTGTGCTATTTCATCTTTGCCGATTATTGGTAAACGTTTAGAAAGGTCGCCGTTTCCTTCTGATATTTCTTTTAACAAAGCTGTTACTTTTACAATAGATAAAGTTATAGGGCGTATTAATAAGGCGACTGCAAATATAGTTGCAATTATAACGATTGTGAGTATTGAAAGTATTTCATAAAGCCTTTTATAAAAATCTTTTGTAAAATCAGAAATAGGACCTTCTGCTATTATAAACCAGGGGGTACTGCCAGCTTTTGCTATAGCATGATATTTAATAGTTGAAAGAAATACTTTAGAAACACCATCTAAGAAATTATCTATACTATAGCCTGTATTTTCGAATGTAGATGTTTCAAAATAATTCTTTTGCATGATAGCATTCTTATCTTTATTAGTGATAAAAAGACCTTTCGTGTCTATTATGTTTATATCGCCATTTTCTGATATCTTTATATTTTTTACGGCATTCGAAAGGGCATCTAATGTAATATCTAATGCTATTACACCTACTATATTTCCGTTTTGAAAAACGCTCCTTGATAATGTTGTGCATATTTTTTGTGTCATTTCATCTATGTAGGGTTCTGTAAAAGTTATAGTACCAGGAGAAGCTTTTGCTGCAATGTACCAGGGACGATTGTTTGGTATCCATGATTCATCAGGATTCCAGTCTGAAGAGTCTAAATAAAAGCCTTTATTGCTATATCGTGATTCTTCAGTTGCATAGTACATTGAAATACCTTCAGGCATTTTTGCTGTCATATAGTTAAGTGATTTTTTTAGATAGCTTTCATTATTGTAACCTTCTGCAAGCAGTCCGAATGTTTCAAGCTTTGCCATGTAAGGGGAAAAAATATGGTCGATTTGTCCATTTAACTTTTCAAGTGAAGTTAATGTTACAGATTTTATGTTTTCGTTGATGGTAAACTTGATAAAATTTGTAAACATTAAACATAAAAAAACTGATATCGCTATTAAAGGTAATATACTTCCTAGTAAGACTTTAGAGGAAATGGAGCTTTTTACGTTTAATATTTTCATGTTAGTTCTCCATGAAAATATTATAATGCGAAAATTTGTTGTTACATGCTTTTAATCAGATTTTTCGCATTATTAAAAAAAGCCTGTTCCATACTAGAAGAAAACTCTTGTTTTAGTATTTCAAGTTCACTTTCAATCTCTTTCCAGTCTTTTTCCTTTATAATGCATTCACAATAACCTGTTTCTCTATCTTT
>JAILNT010000447.1 GCA_024691265.1 Treponema sp.
TCATTAATTTTATTTCTTTGCTTAGCATGTTTTTTTATTCCAGTTAATCAGAAAGAATCTTTGGAATGTCAAAATACTCTAGCAGGAAAACAATCAACTGTCTCATTTATAAAAGTGGCAAAAAGAGTTGCTCCAAAACAGACTTCTGAACCAGAAAAAAAAACAGAAAAAAAACTAGAAAAGAAAAAAGAAGCTATAAAAAAAGCTCCTGAAAAAACTGCAATAGCAGCTCCAAATGCAGTTATAGAAGAAAAGAAAGAAGAAGAAATCATAGAACCTACTCCAGCAACAGAAGAAGCCAGGAACGATTCTAATACAGAAAACTCTTTCATTGAAAATGGAGGGGAAAACAGCAATAAAAATATAGAAAATGCTTCTTCAACTATTATTTCAAATGCAAAAGAATATTCTTCTTTCAAAGCTTATGCACTAAAACGCATTGCATCGAAGAAGATTTATCCAATGGCAGCAAGAGCAAAAAATCAAGAAGATAACATAAAAGTAAAAGTTGTAATTGGAAAAGATGGAAAATTAAAAGAATCTAAAATCCTAAATGAAAGTAAATATTCAAGTCTAAACGAAGCAAGCTTAAAAGCAGTTCAAAAAGCAGCTCCATTTAAGAGTCTTCCAGATGGAATAGATGAAATGGAACTTATTTTTGTAATGGAATTTAAACTCACAAGTTAGAAAAATAGTCATAATATGGTAACGCAAGAAAGGGTTTTATTCAATTTCATTTCTATTTATAAAATATTTTAAGTAAACATTAGCTAACTTTTTCTATAAAAAAGTATAGATTCACAAAGGTTTCAAGCCTTATTATAAACATTTTATCAATAAGAATATTATTTTTGTTATATTTAAAATTCTTTCTTGCAAGTTTTTATAAGAATTGGTATAAGTACATTCACATTTTAAGTTAGCCTAAAGTAACTAAAATATATAAAAGGGATACCATGTTAAACAAAAAATCATTAATAAACTTAATATTAGGAACAACAATTTTTACAACGAGTCTATATGCACAAGAAAGTGATATAGAAGATTCATCAGAAAACGAAGAAGACATAATAGTTGTTAGTGCAGGAAAAATTGAACAAGCTGTATCTGATACAGTGGAAAAAGTAGAAGTAGTCACTGAAAAACAGATACAGGAATCAGGTGCTAAAACTGTAACAGATGCACTCAAATCAATTCCAGGTGTTGTTATTACAAGTTTAAGTTCTGGAAACATGACTCCAACAATTTCAATGCAAGGCTTTGATGGAGACTATGTAAAAGTCCTTATAGACGGTGTTGCCGTAAGTGGGGACATAGGAGGAGCTGTTGCAGCCTTTCAGCTTCCTGTAGAAAACATTGACCATATAGAAGTTGTTCAGGGAGCTTCTTCTGCACTTTATGGAAGTGATGCAATGGGAGGTGTCGTAAACATAATCACAAAAAAAACAAAAAATGAATATGATGGTATAAAAGTTCATGGCTCTGTAACAGAAGAATTTGGAGAAAGCAAAGAAGGTTCTATACAAAATTATACAGCCGGAACATTATCAGTTGCAGGAGCAAAGCTTTCCTCAACTTTAACAGGCTCTCTTAATTATGAGCCTGGACTTAAAAAAGAATGGGCAAACCTGGCATTAGGTTCAGGCGAATATTACAAAACACCTAAAACATTATTAGGATACGGAAAAGCTAATATTGATTGGACAGATGATTGGGGAACAATTGGAATATACGGGCTTTTTATGACCGCAAGCCAATTAAGCAATTATACACCTTCAGGATATTCTAAATATGCGTCAATGGAATATGACACAAAAAGAATTGAAAGCGGAATAAAATCATCTTACATCTTTGACAACACCCTTTCATTTAATATTTTTAGCTCTTTCAAAGATTTTATACTGAATGATTACTATGAATCTGTAACATCTTCAACTTCTAAAACAGAAACAGAAGATAATTCAACGAATATAGAATGGGAAAGTGAAATACAAGCCAACTGGAAGCCAAATGAATTAAATACAGTTCTTGTAGGCATAAACAGCACGTTTGAAACGATGGAAGGAGATTCTTTTGAAGGGTTGAAAAAACAATTGTTACTTAGTGCATATGCTCAAGATACATTGAACATTGCTGACAATGTATTTTCGGTGGTACCAGGAGTAAGACTTGATTTAGCCCCAGCCATGGACGATAGTGACACACTATTTCAGGCTACACCAAAACTTTCTATGAGATTTTCTCCAAACGAAAATACCGTAATAAGAGCAAGCTATGGAATGGGCTACAAAATACCAACTTTCAAACAGAAATATTGGGTATTCTATCACAATTATGGCTCGGGCGATGCTAATTTTATTCTTACAGGAAATCCTGACCTTAAACCAGAAAAAAGTCAGGGTGTAAATCTTGGAATAGAAGAAAATGTATTAAACATATTCAGAATTACAACATCTGGCTATTTCAACTATATCACAGACATGATAGACAGCCAGCTTACAGACTCTACCTCAACACCACAAAAAAGAACATACGTAAACATAAACAAAGCTATAACCTATGGTGGCGACATCAACTTAAGCACAAAGCTAGACAGATTTGAAGCCAGAGCAGGCTACGCCTATATGAATGCAAAAGAAGATGATGACGGAGAGTGGACAGAAATCGCACTTAAAATACATCACAGAATTACAGCAAATATGGCCTACAAGATTCCTATTATCGAAACAAAAATCAGCATAAATGGAGAATGGAGTGCTCCACAACTTCTTTCTACTTCTTCTGATGAAAAATCTCCTGATTATCTTATGGTAAGTCTAAACGCAGAAAAGTCTTTCTTAGAGGACAAACTTTCCACATACATAAGAATAGATAATCTACTCGACAATTTTCACTTCATAGAAGGAACAGGAACAAGCAAAACACAAGAAGAATATTACAGTCTTTATGACGGAATTACACTTAGCCTGGGTGCAACTCTAAAATTCTAGGCAACATTAAATTAGGTAATTAGTGGGACAAACAAAATCAACCCCACTGATATATAAGGTTTTATTATTATGGCAAAAAAATTATTAATGGTAATGCTCTCAGCAGTATTGGCAATCGCTTTCTTCTCATGCAGCATGTTTAACGATGATGATGACGAAGATGAAAGTGCAAACAGCACAACAGTTTACACACTATCTGATATCATCGGTACAGAATATTCAAGCACTGTAACTTATGGTACTACAACGATGACTCATACCTTCAAATTAAATAGCGAAACAGAAGCTGAACAGAATATTAACAGCTATTATATATGTAATTATAATTACACAGCTACAGAAGTAAGCACTAATGTATACACTATAGAACTTACAGGTACTTCATATGAAAGTTTAACTAAAGAAAAAACAGGAACTCCTAGTGATGCAACTTATACATTGACAATCATAGATTCTAGCTCAATAGAAATT
>JAILNT010000012.1 GCA_024691265.1 Treponema sp.
TAAAAAAGTACTTGACAAGCTTTTATTTATGATTTTACAAAATTTGAAAAGCTATTTGAGAAAAAAAAGTAAAATACCTAAACGACCAAAAAGTAACAAAATATTACAAAATATTCTAAAAAAATCAATTATTTTTAAAAAAATGTCTTGTCTTTAGTTTTAAATGGTGTTAGGTTTAGCTATCTTTTAATTGAAAAACAGAACTTATTATTTCAGGAGAGTTTTATGAAGTTTAATGCTAAAGCTGCTGTACTCGCAGCTAGCGTATCTGTTTTTGCTGGTAGTTCAATTTTTGCCGCTAGTCCTTCTAGTATTTCTTTTTCTAATGAAGTTAAATCTGATGTTGTAAGCATCTGGAGCTGGAAAGGCGATGATGATGATTTTGAAGCAAAAGGAAACCTTGCTAATGTTTATAATCAGACCGTAGCAGAATATGACGGTGGAATCCTTAAGCTTGGTGTTGATGTAACATTTGCTGTTACAAGAGAACATTATGGCGAAGATGATTATTATTTCAAGGTTGACTGGACAGATGATTCTGACTATTTTATCGAATTTCAGCCTTGGGATATAGTAAGTTTGGGACTTAGCCGCGAGCTTTATACATTAGGTTCTTATCTTCCTGTTCTTGATGATAATATTGCTGGTGGAAATTATGGAACAAATGGTTTTGCACTTTTCTTGAAGCCAGTAGAAGGGCTTACATTTGGAGCAGGTTTTGACTATGCATCATACTGGGACGTAGATGACGAAGATGATGCTTTTGATGATGACTATAGTGATATAGCCCTTGCTCTTGGTGTAGATTATACTCAGGACGGTGCATTTAGTATTGGTGGTTCTGTTCATCACGTAACAAATGATGATAAGCGTCAAGTTGGTGTTTATGCATCTATCCTTTCTATTGATAAGCTTGGTCTTTATTTCGGACTTACACATAACGAAGATTCTCAAGATTCAGCAGGACTTGATGATGTTGATTTTGTAGATACTTATTATTACTGGAGTAAGGATAATGCTGCTTGGTATCCTCTTGGAAAGTATTCTGGTATTTGTGGTAACAATATTGCAAACGTTGGTATCACATACGAATTTGCAAAATTTGGTTTGAAGGCAGATGCTGCAATCAATTTTGACCATGGGGATTCTTTCTATGATTTCTATACAGCAGTAGAGCTTCTTTTTGGTCTTAACAGCAATCTCGGTCTTGATATCAAAGGTCTTTTGCTTGCAGACCTTGGAGAAAAAGATGGTTATGATGACGAGCTTGCATCTACTGTAGGTGTGCTTCCAAAGCTTGTATATACAACAGGAAAGCATACTTTTACTGCAGGTGTTAAGATTCAGCATAAGGGTAATGACGACGTTAATTCATATAATAATTCATATACATACTTTGGACTTCCTGTTTCATGGAAGTACGAGTATTGATATATAACTAAAAGACATAAAAAAAGATAGGAGTGTTTTTTATGAAAAAGATTTTAGCAGGTGCAGTTGCTGCTTTGTTGGCAACATCATTGGTTTCAGCAGAAGGCTTTAAGCTTAGCGGTTTAGTTCGTGGTGGTTGGTCAAACATCATCGATAATCTTGATACAGATGGTGATGGTGATGGCGATACAGCAGAATCTACAACAAAAACATGGCTTGCTGGTGATTACTTTGGTGGTTCTACACGTAGCCGTTTGAACCTTAAGTGGGATGCAGAAGGTGATGTTGCAGGTGCTTTCCTCCGCTACCAGTATTCAGGTGTAGCAAATAGCTGGTCAACTGGAGATGTAAAGTATGCTTATGCATATGTAAATCCTTTTGGTGGTCTTCTTACAGTTTCAGCTGGTAAGCTTATGGATAACTGGATTGGTTCAGATGGATATGAAGGATTTTCTGCTTTCGACGGAAAGAACGGTTTCTATGCAGGTGTAAATCCAATCGAAGGACTTTCAATTGGTGGTGGTGCCGTAGTTGATTACCTTGAGGACACTGATACTTCTGATGATAGTTATAAATACAGAGCAAGCAAGAAGCAGGTTTACTTCGGAGCAAAGTATGCTAAGGAGGATGTATTCTCTGTAGCAGCTGCTGGAGTTCTTGCAGGTGAATTCTATGCTAACGTAAACATCAATGCAGTAAAAGATCTTCTCCTCGCATTCGAATATGACCATGCTTCTGATGATATCCTTGATGATGGTACTTCTGCTTATTCAGCTGAGAACACATTCGTTGAACAGGTTGAATATACAGGTGTAGAAAATCTTCTCGTAGGTGTATTCAGCTATCAGTTCCTCAATGATCATTCTATTACTAATGATGATTCTAATCTTGTTGTTACAATCACACCTTATGCTAAATATGAAATCAACGAAACATTTGGAGCATCTTTGGAATCAACAATTACAATCAATAGTTATGATGATGCACCAGATACATACGCAACAATCGTTCCAGCTTTCTATGTAAAGGCTAACGACAAGGCTAAGGCTTCACTCTGGGCTTTGATTTCTACAGATACAGACCAGGCAAAGCATCAGATTGGTACAGGTGTTTCATTCTCATTCTAATTTAGGATAAGAAAGTAACATTTGGCTAATGCCATAAAAAAAGGTCAGCTCTGATTAATCAGGGCTGGCTTTTTTTTGTTTTACTCCGGCAGCTTCATTTCAGCAAGTTCTTTCACTTTCTCCACAGGAAGCTGTAATACTCCCGCTATCTGCTCTACCGTCATAGCTCCGCTTTCCACAAGCTTCTTTATAACTGTTGTCATGCCATTCTTCCAGTATTTTGCTACATCTCTTACTTGTTCATGAAGCTTATCATCTGCTTTATAGATTGAATGTTCTGACTCAGCTTCAAGCTCATTTTCTTTTATGATTTTCTGACCATTAAATAGTAGACCGTTAACGATATCTGCAAAAACATCGTTATAGGATTCCAAAGATTTTTCTACTATGTCTTTTTCAGCCATATATTATTTTTATGCCTCCAATAGCTTTATATATGGCGGATTAGTAAAAAAATTCATCTTTTCAGAGAAAAAAAATTAAAAAAAAGGCGAAACCTGACATAAAATCAAGTTCCGCCCTTTAGATATTACTTATTCAAAGTGTCTTAAGATTAGAAGACCTTATTTCCAAGTATTTTCAATATCTTCACAGATATTCAATTCTTCTTCCTCTCCGCCCATATTCTTTACAAAGAACTTAGAGCGTTCAATACGAGGAACGAAGTTTACTGTATCACCAAGAGTGAACTTGTGCTCTGGCTCTGTGATAGCAATGATATTCTGTCCCTTTGTTGCAAGGAAAAGATGTGTCTGAGCACCAAGAGGCTCCATGTTAGAAACCTTCATGCTCATGTTATTCTTATCTGCTGGAGTTGGGCAGTATGTTAAGTCTTCAGGACGAATACCGAAGAATACTTCCTTTCCAACATAAGCCTTTAACTTAGCCTTCTGTTCCTCTGTTGGCTCAATTTCAAATGAACCTTCATCAGCAATAATTGTTCCATTCTTTTCAACAATCTTTACTGTAAGGAAGTTCATTGGAGGTGTACCAATAAAGCCTGCAACAAACTTGTTAATTGGGTGATTGTACAAATACAAAGGAGCTCCAATCTGCTGGATTTTTCCATCCTTCATAACAACAATCTTTGTACCCATTGTCATAGCTTCAATCTGGTCATGTGTAACATAAATCATTGTAGCCTGCAATCTGTTGTGCAAGTCACTGATTTCAGCACGCATCTGAACACGAAGCTTTGCATCCAAGTTTGACAAAGGTTCATCGAACAAGAATACCTTTGGATTACGAACGATAGCACGACCAACAGCAACACGCTGTCTCTGACCACCAGACAATGCCTTTGGCTTTCTGTCCAAGTACTTTGTCAAGTCAAGAATCTTTGCAGCTTCATCAACACGTCTCTTGATTTCTGCCTTATCAGTCTTACGAATCTTAAGACCGAAAGCCATGTTGTCAAATACTGTCATATGAGGGTAAAGAGCATAGTTCTGGAAAACCATAGCGATGTTACGATCCTTTGGTGGAACATCGTTCATAAGTTCGCCATCAATATAAAGTTCACCTTCTGAAATATCTTCAAGACCTGCAATCATACGTAATGTTGTTGACTTACCACAACCAGATGGTCCAACAAATACACAGAATTCACGGTCTTCAATTGTAATGTTTGAATTTGTAACAGCACGAACATTGCCGTCATAAATCTTACCAATAGCTTTGAGTTCTACTTTAGCCATTTATATTTTTCCTCCCAAGGGGTTATATTATGTTTTTATACTAAACCCTAAAAGTTAGGAAGTCAAACAAATTTAATATACGTTTTTGTACAAAAACGAAGTTTATGTGCTAACAAGGATAATAAAACCTTATAAATCATAAAGATAATTTTTCTAATATCATAATTTCATTGCTTTTATTCTGACAATAAAATATTTTAGAGATAAAAAAAAGAGTCATTCTAAATGAATGACTCTTATCGTGTTGCGGAGAACCTGACTTGAACAGGCACACCTTACGGCATCAGCACCTCAAGCTGACGTGTCTACCAATTCCACCATCCCCGCATTCGGTGAATGATTAGATAATATAGCACCGAATATATTTTGTCAATATCAAAAAATATGATTTCAAAGAAAATCTAAAATTATTTATTCAAATTTTCTTCAGCCTCACTCTTTCTTATATAAAGAGGACCATCATAATCTTCAAGCTTTTTTAAACTATTATCAGCAATACCTTCTTCTGCAATTTTGAAAAGGGCAGCTGTCGGTAAAGGCATAATCTCACATGTTGTTATATTCAAAGTAGGAGATAACTCCCTCATAATGCTAGAAAAAAGCTCAGCATCAATACCACAGGCAAGAATCTTGTCTTCCAGGTCTATATGCTTCAATATATCTTCTGGTTCTTCATCAAAAGGTCCTGAAATGCACTTACCATGAGAATAAAGAGCTGCATAAAATCTATCTTTTTTTGCATCAATAGCAGGAATAACAGTGCCATCAAAATTCTTATATGCAAATGCATAAGCATCAAGAGTTGATACACCATAAACAGGGATATTATTTGCAAGGGAAATTGCCTTCAATGAAGCCATACCAAGTCTAAGCCCTGTAAAAGAGCCTGGGCCATCACAAATAACTGTATAATCTAATTCTGCCGGAGTTAATCCAACTTCTTTAAGAACATAATCTATTGCCGGCAAAAGTTTTTCTGCCTGCTTCATTCCAATATCAAGCTGCACTGTAACAGTGTGGTTTTCATTCTTTGCAGCAATCGTAATGCAAGTAGCTGCTGTATCTAATGCTAACGCTTTCACTTTGAAAAGACTCCATAAACAAAAATGACAATAAATAAAAAAGTGGCATCAATGCCGAATTATTTTATTATTTTATCTGGGCATAAGGCCAGTTTTTTATTGTAATAGTTCTAGAACCGTCATCAGCAGGCTCTAATTTTATTGTAATAGTTTTACGAGGGAGTTCATCTCTTATTTTTTCACTCCACTCAATAATAGAAACACCTTCCCCATAAAGCATATCGTCTACACCAAGACCTTGAAAATCTTCTGCACCGTCAAGACGATATACGTCCATATGATATAAAGGCATTTTTCCTGAATATTCAGAAACAAGACAAAAAGTAGGACTTGTAATAGTATCTTCTACACCGAGAGCCTTTGCAATTCCCTTAGTAATAGTAGTTTTTCCTGCTGCAAGAGTTCCTTCCATAGCAAGAATATCACCAGGCTTTAATAAAGCACCAATTTTCTCACCAAGAGCAATAGTTTCATCAGCAGTATTCGTATGTAATTCTAATATAGATGTCATAGTGGTAATTGTCCTTGAGAATCTGCTACTCTGATATACTCTCTCAAAGTCTTCACAATAGGCAGCAGAGGATAATTAAACTCTCCCTTTACATCACTAACTTCAATTTTTTTATCCCCAAGAGGTCCTGTCTCAATTATAAAATTAAGACTTATATCTGTAGGCTTAGTCAAAATGTCCACAACAGCAATTGCAGAGAATTTTCTTCGGAAATAAATACAACCTTCCTCTCTCTGAACCTGCTTTAATTCTAATACCTTCATGAATATCAGCTTACTCCAATCAAATAAAATGATTTACCATTGCAAGAATGGTATTTCGAGTTTCAATATCTAACTTTACAAATTGAATATGTAACAAGAACTTTCCTGGAACATTATCCTTTGTTGTATGAATTATAATTCCAGTTACAATACTTGATAATCCTTCGTGTAAAGAAAATTCAAGATGAATATACTGACCCTCACGAATAGGAAGGCTAGCCTGTAATCTACAGCCTCCACTAGAAATA
>JAILNT010000039.1 GCA_024691265.1 Treponema sp.
ATTCATTTAATTTATCTATATAGATATGAAAACCACAAACAGCCTTAACTTTGTTATTTTCATCAAAAATAGCTTTACAACAATGTATATAATAAGAATTATTTTTTTGATTATGATATAAAATTGAAATTATATCTCCCATATTATCAATTGCTGCATTATACCATTCTAATTCATAAAGATTTGTAGAAGTATCTAATTTTTCTCCATTACTGCTTATAAAAAAATCTGCTTCTGAATCACTATTTACTTTTAAATAATAAAAAGAAGCTTCATCTGAAGATTCTGCTGCAACAAGATTCAAGCAATCAAAAAGACTTTTATAATCATCAGCTGTGCTAGCATAATTAGCAAATGTTTTAAGATTAGCAATTTTATAGGAAAGTAAGTCTGTTATACTATATTTTACATCATGAATTATTCCATCAGTTTTGCTTATTATATTTTTTTTTATTATATCGTTAGTAACAACAGAAAATGATATGACTATATACAAGGCAACTACAAACATTGGTAGCATATTGCCTAAAATAATTACAGGAGATAAAGTCAAATCTTTTTTCGTCATAAAAACTCCATATTTGCTTAAATCTGATAGTTTTATAAGCACTATTTGAATTCTTATTTTATCTCAAAATTTTAATAAAAAAGGTTTATCTCAAAATAAAAAATAATTTTAGTAAAACTAATTTAATATTTTATCCAATATTCTATATAATTGCTCTATTTCAAAAGGTTTACTAAGATGTCCATTCATTCCTATTTCCAATGATTTTTTTATATCTTCTGCAAATGCATTCGCTGTCATTGCTATTATAGGAATATTTTTTGCATCATTCCTTTCTAATTTTCGAATGCATTCTGTTGCTTCATAACCATTCATTTCAGGCATCATTATATCCATGAAAATACAATTATAAAAATTAATAGGATTTTTTTTGAACTGTTCAACAGCAATTTTTCCGTTTTCAGCAGTTTCAACTTCAAGCCCTAACTTTTTAAACTGTTCTTTTGCAATTACCATATTTATTTCATTATCTTCTGCAATAAGAACTCTTTTTCCTTTAAATATATGAGCTTGCTCTTTATCTTTTTCGATTTTTGTTAAAAACTCAGAATCAATTCTAATTGGAACTTCAAGCGAGAAATACACCTTTGTTCCCTTATTCAGCTTGCTTTCAAGCTTAACATCTGTTCCCATGCATTTTAACAGATTTTTTACAATAGAAAGTCCAAGCCCCGTACCTTTTCTTGATAATGCAGCTGATTCCTGTACAAACGGATCAAAGGCATGCTCAACAAATTCTTCACTCATACCTATGCCATTATCAACAAAGATAAAATGGAATAGCATTCTATCAGTTACTTCAGGTATGCTTTCCACCGTAATTTTCATACTTATTTCTCCGCCATCATTTGTATATTTAACGGAGTTAGACAATATATTGATACAAACCTGTTTTAGTCTGTTACAATCTATGAAAACTAAATTAGCAGTATCGAATCCAGAAACTTCTATGGAAAATTTATGCTTATGTTCAGAAGCCTGAGGTGTAATTATAGCATCTATTTGATTTTTAAAATCTGCAAATATAACCCATTCTTTATGAAGCACAAGCTTTCCACTTTCAATTTTAGACATATCCAATATATCATTTATAAGTGATGCAAGGTATTTTGCAGAAATAGAAGCTTTATTAAGATAATCAGATACTTCAGGAGCGTTAGGTGCAAGCTGTATTAAATCAATCATACCTTTTACACCATTAAGAGGCGTTCTTATTTCATGAGACATATTCGAAAGAAATTCGCTTTTTGCCAAGCTTGCCTTTTTTGCTTCTATAAGAGCCTTGCTAAGTTCATTATTCAATCTTTGCTCTTCATCAAAAGCTTCTGTTATATCTGTTTGTATAAAGTATCCAACTCCCTTCTTTTTATCAACATAAGTTGCCTGTATCTTTTTACGTCTCCAGTTTCCATTTTCATTTACTCGTATATATGCTGTATAAAAGGAATTATTTAAAAGGCAATTATGTATCTTTTCTATAGATAAGGTATCAAACATCTTTTCAGGATATTCAAAGAAGGCAGGCTTGTAATTACAAAGCTTTTTTATCATTTCATTGAAATTACCTTCAGTACTTATATCATCAAATTTAACAATAGATTGTGAATATAGAGTGATAAAAGTTCCTTTTATAAAATCAAGCTCCATAATAACATCGTAATCGTTAAGCAAAACATCATTTATAAGCTTTTGACGTATTTTACTTTCATCGATATTAACAGCATATATAAAGGCTTCTAAATCATTAGAAACAGGATTTTTCATCATTCTTACATATGTATGAAGCCATTCTGTACTAGTCCTTTCATTATTAGAATAAAATTCATGTTCAAAATCTAATTCCATTTTTCCATTTTCAGCAACTTCAAGAAGATTTTTTCTATTAAATATGGTAATAGCCTTCTTTAAATCTTGTTTTGGAAAATAACTACAAATAGAATTGAACAAAGTATCAACACAACCTAACTCTAAATCATCCAAAACAAAACTATAAACACCTTTTACTTCTTTATAAATATTTTGAGTTATATTAACCCAAACAGACATAACAGTATTCTTAACAAGAATATCATGATAAGCACTTTCTTCTCTAAATTTTTGTTCTGCAAGAATCTGATTTGTTATATTTGAAGAAGAACCGATAGCTTTTACAGCCTTCCCATCAGGACCAAATATATTTGTGTAGTTTATTAAAAGCCATATATATTTATGTTCTATATCTTTTGAATTTTCAAAATTCGGATTTAAGAATCTTATAACAGCAGAAGTTTTTTTCATTCCATCATAAACATCTTGGTAAAGATTTTTCAGTTTTTGAATATCAGCCGGATGAACCATTTTTGAATTAATTGCATCTTCAGGCATTACAGTAAGTAAATTTTTATCAAATATTTCATTTACATTATTAGTAATACAATGACTATTTATATCGTAAATCCATGCATTTATATTACTTTGAGAAAACGCTAGTATGAAATATTCTTCAAAATTCTTAAAGTCATTTACATCAAAACCTATTCCAAAGGCTCTATTACCATCTTCTAAAACAGAACATGACATACGACGCCAGCAAATAGAGCCTTTACTATCAAAACACTTTA
>JAILNT010000080.1 GCA_024691265.1 Treponema sp.
AGCATTAGTTGCAGTTACTATTGATTTTAAAAGATTAAAGCGTGATTGAGAAATATCCTGATATTCATCAACTATTACATACCGGTATCCCAGAATACTAGCACCGGCTTCAACTTTAGCAGCAGCTTCATTAATCATATCAGAAAAATCTACTGACTTATTCTCTGTCAGATACTTTTGATATTCACTTAGAATGATTCTTGCTATATCGAGGAAGATGCAGTTTCTTTGATATAGGAAATCATTCTCCAGTTTTGATGATTGGATCTTCATCTGTTCAAACTGTTCTGGTTTGAAATTATTAGATTTAAAGAGAGTAATAAATGTACAGCAAAGTTTTATGAATTCTGAGAAGTATTTATTACTTTTCTTTGCATAAATTGTTTCGAAAATATCTGTAAAATCATGAGGAGCAAATGTAACTCCATTTGCCTGAAGAAGCTTTTCCAATTCTGGTAAAAGCCGACCTTCTTTAGTGTAATATGAATACGTTTCTATCAACTTTGTATTATTCTTTTTGTGGAACTCACGTTTCCAGTTAATTCCGTCCAGATATTTCTTTTCTTCTACTTCTGAAAGCCATGGACACTTATAATCCTTACTTACACCAAAATGTTCAAGATAAATATCGTAATCTGTTAAATAGAAATCTGGTCTATATGCTTTTCTGTTTGGATCATCACTTTCAAAAGGATAAAGTTTTTCGTATTCATAATTCACACCGTGCATAAAAAGGAAGTTTGCAATCTTTGTTTCTTCAATACTTTTTACCCGTTCTCCATTAAGAGTTGTAAGACTCTTTGCCTTTTCTGAGCTAGTGTCTTTGATGTATTGTTCTCTATCGTACTTAGACTTTAGGGTTTCCAAATCTGCTGATTTTTCAAGTTCATACAATTCACCAAGGTTATCGCAATCCTCCATGTTTTCAGGAATCTCAAGGTAATAAGTAAAGTATTCTGTAAGAGCTTGTACTAAGTCTGGATGATTAAGAAGTTCATTTTCAAAGAAATTGTGAACGAAATTTGTTAAATCATCTATCACCTCTGGACGATATCCTAAATCGTTTTTTATTATATCTAACCCTAACTTATGGAAAGTCGTTGCTTCAACAGAGATTCCAAGTTTGTTCTTGATTCGTTCTGTCATTTCTGCGGCAGACTTATTTGTAAATGAGATTAAAAGAATATCCTTAGGATCAACATGCTTAACTTCACAAAGATACTTTACCTTAGCTGCAA
The DNA here is from genome assembly GCA_024691265.1 of Treponema sp. Lineage (GTDB taxonomy): Bacteria > Spirochaetota > Spirochaetia > Treponematales > Treponemataceae > Treponema_D. The sequence goes on from JAILNT010000080.1 coordinate 1,239, forward strand.
TTGTTAGGGTTTTTCCTGAACCAGCACCAGCTAATACAAGAGTTCTGTCTTCATCAGTAATAACAACTTTACGCTGCTGCTCATCTAATGATTTACCATCAATGTTAGAAAGAAGAACATCTGTTTCTTGCATTTCTTTTTGAAGGAATACATCGTTACGATTTGTAATTTCTGAATGAAAGTTTGAAAATGTTTTTAAGAAGAAAGCAACTTTCTCATAGTCTGGTATTTTTGAAGGATAATGCTTCTTTTGGATTTCAGTATAAAAAGATTCCCATTGCTGCTTAAAAAACTGCTCATCAGATCTACTTATGTAATTCTCAGCAAGAGCATTTAATGATGAAAATAAGTCTTCTATTTTTGGTAAATCTATTTTGGATTGTTCAACAAGTTCAAGAAAATGCTTCTTAGCAGCTTTACGTGATAAGAGAATAATGCAAATAACAACTGCTAGAGAAGCAATTCCTGCTCCGATAATACCAAAAATCATATCTTACATTATAAGGCATTTTGGTCAGTTTTTCGAAGGATTTTATTAGTCTGTATCATCATCATCGAAACAGACAGGACATGGTTCATCTTCAGATGGTTTTTCAGATCCACAATAAGGGCATGTATATACTTTTGGAGTTTCTTCTTCCTCGTCGTCGTCATTTCCATTGATTAAGAAATCTAGTAGATCATATGCTGCTTCTTTCCTTGCATCAGCCCTACTTTCAGCTTCTCCAATACCTCTTTCCCAATAACCTTCTAATTTTTCTAAAGAAGATATAAAACATTCACATCTATAATCAAAATTACTATCTTCGTCCGGCTCTGGGAATTTGAACAAAGGTTTTGAAATCAATTTTCTCTGATATAAGGTATTCAACTTGCTTAAGCTGTTATCAACAGAAAATTCACCTACGCATTCAACTATTAAATCAAAATCCATTCCGTCAAGAACTTCATCTTCCGTGAACTGTTGGTAAACTTCATTAATGGCCATTTTATAGCACACATATGATGGATGTGTTTTATCATTGATAAATTGATTCTTGAAACGTAGATATGTATCTCTTAATTTATTCCATTGTTCATTATTACGAATCGCCTTAAATTTGAAATCCAATTCTGTTGTACTAATTACTTCCCATTTATATATGTTGCGATTCTTTTTAAATACCAGTCTCTGTAAATCATCATTCCGATTTCTCGATACAATACCAAGATCAAAACTAAATTCTAAGATCTTCTGCTTATTATACAAAGGAACCGTTATGGCTGATGTAGAATTACAACCATCTGAAAATGATTCTCCACATTCTTTAATTGACTTGTTCAATTCACTTCGGACAAGTTCCTTAAGACTTGTTAAATCTTTATACTTCTGTGGTAAACTAGTTTCATCAATTTCTAAATTTACATCAATGTCGAAAGGCTGTTTCTTTCCATCAATTACTAATCGAGTTACAAGATGCCTCTTTCCGGCACTTCCTATTGTATAAGTTATTGAACTAATTCCTTTGGACTTAAGTCTTTTTACTAAAAGATTAGTGATTTTTGTAGTTCTTGAAAGATAGACCTGACAGACTTTCCATGAGACAAATTCATAATGTTTTTCTTTAGACATAGTAATACTCCTTCTGTCCCAGGCCGTCCCATCTGGATTTGAAAATCCAAATCGTTACAGTTTATTGTTAAAGGTAGTATTTGTCTAGGAAAAAATAATTATTTCGAAAATTTTCAGTAAATAGAAATTACAAAATTTCTTCGATCTTGTCCAAAATCAGCTGATCAGCTGGAAGCCAATCAACAGAACGCAGAGTTTCCTTTGTAACCCATTTTGCTGCTTCATGCTCCAGGAGTTTTAAATCACCTGATACGATAGAGCACAGAATACAATGCATAGTCAGGTGAAAATTTGGATAATCATACTCAACGACACCAAAGATCTTTTCTGCTTTTACTTCTGTTGCAAGCTCCTCTCGAATTTCACGTTCAATACACTGCTGGGGTGTTTCGTCAGGTTCAAGCTTTCCGCCAGGAAGTTCCCATCCATCCTTATAGTCGCCGTAACCACGCTGAGTTACAAATAGTTCTTTTTTATTTGTTTCTGGATTTGTGCGGAGGATGATTGCGCCGCTGACTATTATTTGTTTCACTCTTTAAACCTTATAAAATCACATTTAAAATAGCAATATCTATAAGATAAGTTATCC
>JAILNT010000193.1 GCA_024691265.1 Treponema sp.
TAATTCCTTCTCTATCAACATTCTCAAAAACAATTATTGATGGAACAATTTCCTGAAGAATTTTATCAAAAGTTTCCATAGATGGAATAGAATTATAAGGCAGAATCAAAAAACCGTACTGGTACCAATACTTGTTTTGCCTGATACTATTCTTTCTGAAGAAGATGTTTCTTATTTGTGCGAAAATCCAAGAATAATATTGTGTAATCGTGGTGCAGCTGAATCTGTACAGTTTGGAGAAAGAGTTCAGGCAATTCTTTCTGGTGATGAAATTTTACCTCCTCATACAGGAGCTCTTGTAAAGAATGCGATTTTGTATTTGAACAAAAATGCCTCTGCTCAAATTGTCAGATGGAAGCTTGCTGATGTTGTTCATGTTAGTGAAGATTATCTTACTCGTATATTCCATAAAGAAATAGGTCTTTCTTTGTGGGAGTATCTTAATAGATACAGGATATATCTTGCAACAAAAATGCTGCTTGAAACGAATGATACAATATATGAAATTGCCGAAAATAGCGGTTTTCAAGACCAGGCATATTTCTGTCGTGTATTTAAGAAAATCTATGGTGTTCCACCTGGAAAGATTAGAACTAACAATAGGAATAATAAATAAGACTTATGGCAGGATATTATTTATCCTGCCTTTTTTTTATAAAAAAAGAGTTATTATTATAATTGAACATAAAAAAACAGACATGTTCGGAATTTTACAATAATTCTCATGATTATTTATTTTGAAATACGATAGTATTAGACTTCGAGGTTAGATATGAACGCACAAAACACATCTGCACCTAAAAAAAATTTAGGAAAAGAAATTCAGCGACATTTGTCTGTATATGCGCTGCTTATCATTCCGGTAATTTACTATGTTTTATTAAAGTATTTACCAATTATTAATGGTCAGATAGCATTTAAAGACTATTCCGCACTAGACGGTGTTTGGGGAAGTAAATGGATTGGTCTAAAGAACTTTATCGATTTCTTCCATTCTTATTATTTCTGGGAACTTCTACGCAATACAATTGGATACTCAGTTGGAAAATTGTGTATTTCTGTTCCTTTGTCAATCATTCTTGCAGTATTCCTGTATGAATGTACTCATGACATTCTTCGTAGGGTTGTTCAGACAATGGCATACCTTCCACACTTTTTGTCATGGGTTATCATGTACGGTATTTTGCTTACATTGCTTGCTAAGGGTGATGGTCTTATAAATGATATTATTAAGTTTTGTGGTGGAACACCTATAGACTTTCTTACAAGTACAACTCACTTCCCTGCTGTTGTTCTTTTAACTGATGCATGGAAGGAACAGGGTTGGGCTGCAATCGTATTTATTGCTGCTTTGATGGCTATAGATCCTTCATTGTTTGAAGCTGCTATGGTTGAAGGTGCAAGTGCTGTACAGCGTGTATGGTATATTACACTTCCTTCTATTAAGCCTGTTATTGTTACTGTTGTTCTTTTGAAACTCGGTACAATTCTTAATGCTGGTTTCAATCAGATGTACATGTTATATTCTGCTCCAGTTTATTCTGTTGCTGATATCATTGATACATGGGTTTACCGACAAGGTTTGCTTGACATGCAGTTTGGTCTTGCAACTGCTGTTGGTATCTTTAAAGGTGTAATCGGTATGATGCTCGTATATCTTTCTAACGCAGTAGTTAAGAAGATTGCAGATTCTTCATTAATGTAATTCTATTGATGTAAATTTTAAGGAAGGTAACTGAAATGGAAAAACCAAAGACAGTTCGTCTTACAACTACTGATAAGATTTTTTATGGAGCATTGGATACATATTTGGTGTTGCTTTTCTTTATAATCGCAATTCCAATGTGGAGTACAATTACTCTTTCATTTAAGCCTCAGGCTTTTTTGGGTTCTAACTTTGAATTGATGTTCAACCCAATTTGGAAATGGTCTGTAGGTGCTTATAGGGCTTTGATTGGAAATAACGGATTTATTCTTGCTTTCCGTAACTCTCTTTTAATTCTTGTTTTGGGAGTTTTCTGGTCTTTGTTCCTAACTATTCCTATGGCATATTGTATGTCTGTTAAAACATTGCCTGGACGTAAGATTCTTAACGTTTTCGTTTTGATTCCTTATTTGTTCAATATTGGTATGATTCCTACATATCTTGTTATTACAAAGACTTTGCATTTAACAGATACATTGTGGGCTGTAGTTATGCCAGGTGCTTTAAGTACATATAACTGTTTGATTATGAGAAACTTCTTCGATGGTATTCCTGAATCTTTGAAGGAAAGTGCACGTATTGATGGTGCTGCTGAATGGAGAGTTCTTGTTTCAATCATTATGCCTTTGTCAAAACCTATTATTTTAACAATTGGTTTGTATTATGGTGTAAATTTCTGGAATGATTATTTCCACCCAATGCTTTATATCAATAAGACTAATCTTCAGCCTCTTCCAATTCTTTTGCGTAACATTTTGATTGGTAGTGGTATGAATGAAGTTGTTGAAGTAAATGCATTCGGAAATGCTCCTATTGAATCTATCAAGGCTGCATCTGTATTTATGTCAGCAATTCCTATGGTTTTGGCATATCCATTCATTCAGAAGTACTTTACAAAAGGTACTATGCTTGGTGGTGTAAAGGGCTGATTTGTTAAAAATAAAGCTTTTCTAACTTTGAATCTTGGAGATACAATTTGTGTTGCTTGTTTCTCCAAGTTTTTTTATCTCCTTTAATATATGCTATAGGGTCTTCTTTTTGGGAGACCCTTTTTTGTTTATTTTACAATTTTACAAATGTAATATTTTATAAAACTAGATAATTTGGATAGTTGAACAAGCTCTTTTTTACGGTTATTATTTTGCTATGATTGAATTAAATAGTCGCCAGCGTAAAGCACTGGAGAAACATGCACAGCCTCTTTCTGCTGTTATTCAGATTGGACAGGGTGGAGTTACAGAAGGCCTTATTTCTCATGTTAGAGAAACTATGGCAGCTAATGAGCTTATTAAAATCAAATTTCTTGATTTCAAAGATGAAAAAAGAGAATTGATGAATCAGATATGTGAAGCTCTTGATGTAACTTTAGTACGTATTATCGGAAATGTTGCTATCTTGTACAAAGCTGCTGAAAAAGCTGATAAAAGGCAGTATGAGAAAGAACTTTCTAAGTTGGTAAAGGCTTAGATATGCGTTCACCGTTAACAACTCTCTGTTATATTGAAAAAGATGATAGTTATTTAATGCTGCATCGTACCATAAAAGAGCATGATATCAATCATGATAAATGGATTGGAGTTGGCGGGCATTTTGAGAAAGGCGAAAGTCCTGAAGATTGTCTTTTACGGGAAGTAAAGGAAGAAACAGGTCTTTTGCTTTTGTCATATAGCTTTAGGGGTATTGTAACATTTATCAGTGATGATGATATGTGTGAATATATGTGCCTTTATACTTCCAATAAATTTGAAGGAAATATACAAGCTTGCGATGAAGGCATTTTGGAATGGGTTTTAAAAAAAGATATTGAAAAGCTTAATCTTTGGGAAGGAGATAAAGTTTTTTTACGTCTACTTGCTTCAAATGCTCCTTTTTTCTCACTAAAGCTTGTATATAGAAACGGAAAATTGACAGAAACCATTCTTAATGGAAAAACAATATAATATTAGTTTCATAGATTAATAAAACAACCATAAAAAGTAAGGAGAAGTTTTATAATGGATATGCTGTATTCACAAAGGCTGGAAAAAGTTCGTGAAGGAATGCTTGAGAAAAATCTCACAGGTCTTATTATTTGTGACCCTAAGAGTATTTGGTATCTTACAGGTATTTATAACGAACCTTATGAGCGTATGTATGTTCTTTATGTTGAACTGTCTGGAAATCTAAAGTTGTTTGTTAACAGGCTTTTTAATGTTCCTGCAAATGATTTTGAAGATTTTTGGTATGATGATACAGACAACGCTGCTCTTCTTCTTGCTAAAAATATTGCAAAATCGGGTGTAATCGGTGTAGATAAAGATTTTCCTGCCCGTTTTCTTATTCCTTTAATGGCTTCTAATCGTTATGCAAAATTTGCTGTAGCTTCTTCTTGTGTTGATGATGCCCGTGCTTGTAAAGATGCAGAAGAACAAGCTCGCATGAGAGAAGCTTCCCGTATAAATGATGTTTGTATTCAGAAGGGCTTCCAGTATCTTAGAGATGGCATTACAGAGAAGGAAGTTGCAGAATATATAGAAAAGTGTTTTAAGGAAGAAGGTGCTGAAGGTCCTAGTTTTGAAACTATAGTTTCTTTTGGTGCTAATGCAGCAGATCCTCATCATAGTCCTGATAATACTGTTCTAAAAGATGGTGACTGTGTTCTTATAGATATGGGTTGTAAGAAAGACCATTATTGTTCAGATATGACAAGAACAAGATTTTATAAATATGCAGATGAAGAATACAAGAAAATTCATGATATAGTTCGAACAGCAAATGAAAGAGCGGAAAGTATTATAAAGCCTGGTGTAAGGTTATGTGATATTGATGCAGCTGCTAGGGATTTTATTACAGAAAATGGATACGGTGAATATTTTAATCATCGCTTAGGTCATTTTTGTGGACAGGCAGACCATGAACAGGGAGATGTTAGTGCTAGCAATAAGAATATTGTAAAAGAAGGTATGATATTTTCTATTGAACCTGGTGTTTATCTTCCTGGAAAGTTTGGTGTTCGTGTTGAAGACTTAGTACTTGTTACAAATGATGGCTGTGAAGTGCTGAATCATGTAGATAAACATTACCAGATTTTGGGGTTAAATGAGTAGTCTTTTTGATATATTAGGACCTGTTATGGTGGGTCCTTCTAGTTCTCATACTGCAGGAGCTGTACGAATAGGTCTTATAACACGTAAGCTGCTGCAGGAAGAAATAGTTTTTGCTGATATAGGTTTTTATGGCTCTTTTGCTGCAACCTATCATGGACATGGTACAGATAGAGCTATTGTTGCAGGATTATTAGGAATGCAAACTGATGATGAAAGAATTCCTTATAGTCTTAATATTGCAAAAGATAATGGATTAAAAATATATTTTTCTACAATAGAACATCTTCAGAATGCACACCCTAATACGGCTGTGGTTACGGTACAGGGAAAAAGTGGTAGACGCATTGTTGTTCAAGCTTCTTCTATTGGTGGTGGGCGTATTATGGTTAATAAAATTGATGGTATAGAAGTTAATTTTAATGCTGAAATGCCTACTTTAATAGTTCATAATTTTGATGAGCCTGGACATGTTGCCATGGTTACTAACCTACTTTTTAAAAATAATATAAATATAGCTACTATGCAGCTTTATAGAAATGAAAGAGGCGGTTATGCCGTTATGGTTTTAGAAATTGATGATGGAATAAATCAGGCTTTGATTAAAGAAATAGAAAAATTTAAAGGTGTTCTCAAAGTAACTTATGTAAATCAAGAGGCTGATAATGGCATTTGAATCTCTTGCATCTATTGTTGAAATATGTGAAAAAGAAGGTAAGAGTTTTGCTGAGGCAATAAAATCTGCCGATTGTAAGCGTAATGGTAAATGTGCAGAAAGCGAAAATAACAAGATGCTTTCTATGTGGAAAGCTATGTTAAAAGCCGCAGATTCTTATGATGCTTCTTTATATTCTTCTAGCCGCTTAACAGGTGGTGATGGAGGCAGATTTGAAAGATATGCTGCTACAGCTAATCCTATATGCGGAGATTTTTCTGCAAAAGTTATAGCAGCAGCTTTACAAATGGCAGAATCAAATGCATGTATGAAAAGAATCGTTGCTTCCCCTACTGCCGGTTCTTGTGGAGTGCTTCCAGCTGTGCTTGTTCCTTTATATAAAGAAGGTGCTTATACAGAAGAACAGATTGTTGATGCACTTTTTGTATCCGCAGGAATTGGTCAGGTTATAGCAAATAGAGCTTCAATTGCTGGTGCCGAGGGAGGCTGCCAGGCTGAAATTGGTGCTGCATCTGCTATGGCTGCTGGTACTCTTGTGTATCTAAGAGGTGGTTCTCCTATTCAGATTTGTGCCGCTACAGGTTTTGCTTTACAGAATCTTCTAGGGCTTGTATGTGACCCTGTAGCTGGATTAGTTGAAGTTCCTTGTGTTAAGAGAAATGTTATAGGTGCATTGAATGCATGTTCCTGTGCTGATATGGCTCTTGCTGGTATAATGCCAAGAATACCAGCAGATGAAGTTATTGATGCAATGAAAGAAGTTGGTGATAAGATGGATATATCTTTAAAAGAAACTGGTAGAGGTGGTCTTGCTGCTACTGCTACTGGTAAAAGAATAGCTGAAGAACTTACTTTTGGGTAAAATACGAGGATTTTGATGAACAATAATATGAGTAAAGAAGAAGAGCTTTTTCTTAAAAATTATAGAATAGAAGATTATGAACGCCCTAGTGTTACTGTTGATATTGCTTCTTTTAGTGTAAGGGAACAGGAAGTAGATAACTATAGACAAGATGATGAAAAGAATCTATGTATTTTACTTGTAAAACGAGGTCAATATCCATATAAAGATTGTTGGGCTTTACCAGGTGGCTTTCTTAAAAAAGGTGAAAGTGTAGAAGAATGTGCTTTTAGGGAAATTGAAGAAGAAACCCATGTTAAACCAGTTTCTCTTATGAGCATAGGTTCTTTTAGTGCTACAGGTAGAGATCCTAGAGGCTGGATAATTTCTAATGCTTTTGTTTCTGTTATCAGTGAAAGTTCTGTGAAGGCTATTGGCGATGATGATGCTAGTGATGCAAAGTGGTTTAGAGTAAGTTTTACAAAAGATGGCGATGATAATGTTCTTGAATTAAGAAATGGGGACATTTATATAAAATCTATTTTGAGAGAAACTAAATGTCGTTTTGGTCGTTCTGAGTTTGAAATAAAAGATTCTGGAAATCTTGCTTTTGACCATGCAAGTATAATTTCTACAGCTTTAACAGTTCTTAGAAGTTGTGGAGAGAATTTTGATTTTTTATTTGATTTTCTACCAGAAAAATTTACACTCACTGATTTACAAAGGGTGCAGGAAACTATATTAAATGTTTCTATTCTTCCAGCAAATTTCAGAAGAAAGATAAGTGGCTATGTAGAAGAAACAGATGAAGCTACTAGTGGTGCTGGACACAGACCGGCTAAATTATTTACGAGAAAGAAATAAATTAATTTTTCTTTATAATTATGACTCTTTCTGGGAAGGGGTCATAATTATGATTATTCTTGTGTATATGTTTGTGTTTAGTATTTAATTGGAACTCTTTTCTAAACTTATTTAGGGTTCTGCTGGCATCTGCTTTTATTTTTCCATATTTACTTGCTATATCCTGCTGTTTGGGTACTGGTTTTATTTGATTATTATC
>JAILNT010000198.1 GCA_024691265.1 Treponema sp.
TCTATGAAATTGATTTTTCTTGACATTATGAAAGTTCATGCTACATTTTTATTCATGAAATTGTCGAATTATGAAGATGTTTTGAACTTTTTACATACAACTACAAGTGATGAAGAATTCTATAAAAATCTTTATGAAGCTGAAAAGAATAATGTTTTATTGAGGGATTTTCTTTCAAAAATTAGCCGTGAGAAGGTAAAAAAAGAAAAGCTTATTGTTCCTGAATGGGAGTGGACAATGAAAGGAAGGGATATAAGAGAGCCTTCTATTTTCAAGGAAAATCAGGAAAGAAATGTCTTTTTATCTAAACATCAGTGCTATACGCCTATTTTTACTCATTCCCATAGCTTGTTTGAATTTATATATGTTATAGATGGTAAATGCAGGCAAAATATAAAAGGTATTTCTTTTGATATGAAAGAAGGAGATTTTCTTCTTATTTCACCAGAAGTAAGCCATTCTATTGCTGTTTTTGATGAAAGTACCGTTATAAATATAATTATAAAGAAAAGTAATTTTGATAACGCATTTTTTAATTTTTTGAGGAATAAAAACATAATTTCACAATTTTGTTCAAGAAGTTTATATAAAAAATATGCTCCTGATTATTTGCTTTTTCATACTGGTAAAGATGAAGAATTGAAGAATCTTGTCCTTGAAATGTTTATGGAGAGTGTAAACGAAGATGATTTTGACCTTGAACTTTTAGACTATCAAGTAGCTATCTTGTTTACAAAAATATTAAAGCGTTATGGTTCTTCATGTGTAAGTCCGGCTAATAGCAGAAAAACAGATAAGGTTGCTTCTGAGATTATGGAGTATATTCAGGAAAACTTTGCAGAGATATCTCTTTCCGATATTGCACAGAGATTTCATTATAATAAGGATTATACCTCTCGCCTTATAAAGAAGATTTCAGGAATGACTTTGCAGCAGCTTTTGTTGAAAATGAGAATGAGTAGGGCGTGCTGCTTATTGATTGATACTGATATGCCTGTTGAAGAAATAAGTTCTAAAGTTGGTTACTTTAATGTTGAGAACTTTATAAGAATGTTCCACAAGACTTTTGAAATGTCTCCACGTCAGTATAGAAAGCTTTTTTCGTCATGATATTTTATAGAAAAATGTCATAAAATATCAATTTTTCAAGTCTTTAAGCACACTGTTTTATATATAAAAGCAAGTTTATTCTGTGAACAAGTTTGAGGAAAACAGAATGATTGCTATTGAAAACTTAAAGATAAATCATGCAAAAGAAGCTATTGGTGTTGAATTTCCACTGTTTTTGAGCTGGAATCTGGTTTGTGATGAAAGAGCTTGTGTACAAAAATATTGGAAAGTAACTATTTCTGAAACTGAAGATTTTTCATCTATTGTCTTTGAATGTTCTCAATTAAGTTCTCTTAGTGCAGAAGTAGCTCTTTTATTTGATACTGCAAAATCGTTTACAAAGTATTATGTCAAACTTGAAGTAAAAACTTCTTCTGAAAAGCTTGTTGAAGCAACTAGCTTTTTTGTTACAGGTCAACTTTCTAAGGAGAATTGGAAAGGCTGTTTTATTACAGGTGATGAATCCGTTTCAAATGATATTTGTTTAGTAAATCAAAATAGCGAAAAACATGCTGAAAGGGATAATAATAAAAAGGATATAGATTATAAACATTCTGCTGCACATTTTCTTCAAAAGGATTTTGTTTTACATGAAGATATAAAATCTGCATATGCTGCCGTTTCTGCCCTAGGGCTTTATGAGCTATATATAAATGAGAATAGAGTAGGAAAAGACTTTTTTACTCCCGGTTGGACGAGTTATGACTATAGAGTTCAATATCAGCTTTATGATGTAACTGATTTACTCTTAAATAGTAATAATGTAATAAAAATTCATGTTGGTACTGGCTGGTATAAAGGGGAGCTTGCTTTTTATGCTGATTGTAATGTCTACGGAAATAGAACTGCGGCATTTCTGAATCTTGTTATTGAATATAAAAATGGTAAAAAAGAGATTATTGCTAGTGATGAAAGCTGGTTCTATAAAAAAAGTCCTTTAATATTTACAGAGATTTATCATGGTGAAATTTATGATGCAAGGCTTGAGAGTGAAGAAAATCTAAAAAAAGTTGAGAAAGTTGACTTTAATTTAGCTAAGCTTGTTTCCCAGCCTTCTTGTCGCATAAAGGCCCATGAAAGATTTCCTGCATTATCAATTATAAAAACTCCTAAAGGTGAAACTGTTATAGACTTTGGTCAGAATCTATCTGGTTTTGTAGAATTCAAAATAAAAGCTGAGAAAGGCACAGAACTTTCTTTTAGATGTTTTGAAGAACTTGATTGCAATGGAAATGTCTATGCTAAAAATCTTCGCCGTGCACAGCAAAGGA
>JAILNT010000230.1 GCA_024691265.1 Treponema sp.
AATAATAAATTTTCAAGCGAAATGCTTTCTTTTATATCAAATAGCCCTAGTTGTTTTCATGTTGTAGATAATCTTGGAAAAATACTTGAAGAAAAATCTTTTACAAAATTGCAGGAAAATGAAAGATGGAATATTAAAAAAGGTGGCAGATATTATGTTACAAGAAATAATTCTGCTATAATCGCTTTCACCATTCCTGAAAATGATTATGAAGCTTTTATGATTTCTGCAAGTCATAGTGATTCTCCTAGTTTTAAGATTAAGGAAAATCCTTCTATCAATTCTGGAATATATATAAAGCTTAATGTTGAAAAATATGGTGGAATGCTTTGTGCTCCATGGTATGATAGACCTTTATCTGTTGCAGGTCGTGTAATTTGTAAGGAAAAAACTTCTGATGGAAGTATAAGGCTTAAGCAGCATCTTGTAAATGTAGATAGGGATTTGCTTATGATTCCAAATCTTGCTATACACATGAATAGAGATGCTAATACTGGTATAAAATATAATGTGCAAGATGATATGCTGCCTGTTTTTGCTATTTCGTCTGATAAAGATGCTTTTATGAAGGTTATAGCAGAATCTGCTGGCGTTGATTTGAAAGAAATTGTTTCTTATGATTTATATTTATATAATCGTGTTGCTCCTAGTTTCTGGGGTGCTAATAATGAATTTATAGCAAGTGCAAAGTTAGATGACCTTGAGTGTGCTTATACCACAACAAGAGCTTTTGCGGATTCTGAAACAGATGATAAATATAAGAATATAAATGTTCTTGCTGTTTTTGATAACGAGGAAGTTGGTAGTGGTACTCGTCAAGGTGCTGATTCTACTTTTCTTGAAGATGTTTTGCAGCGTGTAAATAATGCACTTGGCAGAGATTTTGAAGATTATAAAGTTGCCTTAGCAAAAAGTTTTATGGTTAGTGCTGATAATGCCCATGCTGTTCACCCTAATTATACTTCTGTTGCAGATCCTGTAAATCGTCCTAGTGTGAATGCGGGTATTGTCATTAAATTTAATGCTGCCCAAAAATATGCTACTGATTCTATAGCCGCATCATTGTTTAGAAGTATATGTGACAAGGTAGAAGTGCCTTATCAGTGTTTTACAAATCGGTCTGATATTGCAGGTGGTTCAACTCTTGGTAATATTAGTGGTGCTCACGTTTCTATTTCAACCGTTGATATAGGTCTTGCTCAATGGGCTATGCATTCTCCTTACGAAAGTGCAGGTGCTGAAGATCCAGAATTTCTTTATAAAGCTATAAAAGAATTTTATAAAACAACATGGTCATTAAACGAATAAAATCTTTTATAAAGATATTTTTTGAAACTCTAAATGTTGCTTTTTCTATGTTTTCTGCAATACCCATGCATCATGTAGATTGGAATGAAAAAAATATGAAATACATGATGTGTGCATTTCCTTTTGTGGGACTTGTTATTGGCTTTTTATGGTTTCTGTGGGGATTTGTAGTAGAAAACAGTTTTCTTTCTTCTACAAGTCTTATCCCTGCAGCTGTATACACTATAATTCCTGTTATTGTAACAGGAGGAATACATTTAGATGGATTTTGCGATACATGTGATGCTCTTGCAAGTCATCAATCAAAAGATAAAATGCTTGAAATCCTGAAAGATAGTCATTGTGGTTCGTTTGCTATTATTGATTGTGTATTGTATTTTATATTGTATTTAGCTTTTGCAACTGAGTTAAAAGAGTTGCCTTTGTCTTTATGTTTTATTTTTGTTTTAGAGAGGGCTTTAAGTGCAATAGCAGTGGCTTTGTTTCCTTGTGCAAAAAATAGTGGACTTTTATATGTTTTTTCTTCTAGTGGAGTAAGAAAAAGTGTTGCTGCTTTTAATATTGCACTAAGTTTTTTGTTATGGTTATTGTTGATAATTTTTTGTAAAAAAGAAGCTTTTGCAATTATTATTGCTTGCTTATTATCTTTTTTAGGATATTATGTTCTTTCAAAGAAATATTTTGGAGGAATTACAGGGGACCTTGCTGGTGCTTTTTTGCAGCTATGTGAACTTTGCTGTATAATAGCTGTTGTTGTAGTAAATTATATTTTATAGAATTAGGAGAAGTTACATGATACTTATTATTGGTGGTTATGCAAGTGGAAAGCATGAATATGCCAGATGTGAGCTTAAAACTGATGAGAATAATATTTTTACAGTAACAGATGTTATCGTTTCTGATTATGAAAAAAAGCCAGATGCAATATTTAATATAATTTGTAATCATAAAATTGTTATTGTAACTGAAATTGGAAATGGTGTTATTCCTGTTTCTGCTAAAGAAAGAACTCATCGAGAAGCTTCCGGACAGCTTGCTATAAGGCTTGCGAAACAGGCTGATGCTGTTATTCGTATGGTATGTGGTATTCCTCAAATAATAAAGGGAAAAATTGAAAATGGAGAGGCTGTAGTTGTTTCTTAATCTTTTTTTATTTAGACATGGGTCTACCCAAGGTAATCTAGATGGTAGATATGCAGGCTCTACAGATGAGGATTTATGTGATGCTGGCATTAAAGAAGTTGAAAATTCTCGAAATACACTTTTGGCAGGACATGATATAAAATCCTCTCTTTTTAAAGATTTTCAAAATGAAAATAGTGTAGTTTTTGTTTCTCCTATGAAACGTGCTAAGCATACGGCTGAGATATTCTTTCCGAATGCCAGAAAAGTTATTGTTGATGATTTTGCAGAAATGAGATTTGGTCTTTTTGAAGATAAAACTGCTGAAGAAATGTCTAAAGATACTTTACTTGGACCTTTATATAAAGCTTGGATTGATGGAAATTGCATTGGTAAATGTCCTGGTGAAGAAGGTGAAAGTAAAGAAAGTTTTTCAAATAGAGTCTGTTCTGCATTTGAAAAGCTTTGTAGTGGTTTGAAAAATGAAAATAAATTAAAAGATGGTGATAATTTAGTTATCATTAGTCACGGTGGAACTATAATGGCTTTATTAGAACGTTTTTCTAGAGAGAAAAAGAGCTATTTTGACTGGCGTACAGAACATGCTGGATATAGATATCAGGAGATTGAACTTTGATTTTTGGTCCAGCTATACATGGTGTTTGTATATGTATTTCTTGTATTCTCGATTTTTTTGTAGGAGATCCTTCCTTTATTCCTCATCCGGTTGTGATAATGGGAAAAACTATAAATATTTTAGAGAAATTTTATAGATTTATTTTTCCTAAAAATAAGTACGGAGAATTAGTTGCTGGCTTTTTTATGTTTATTACAGTGAGCTCAATTTTCTTTCTTGTACCTCTCATGATAATAACTTTTTTAAGACATCACTATCCTGTTTCTAAAATTATTGTTGAGACTTTTTGGGGATTTCAATGTCTTGCAGCTCGTTCTCTCTGGACTGAAAGTATGAATGTGTATACTGCTTTGGGAAAATCTCTTGAAGATGCTAGAATTGCTGTGTCAAGAATTGTTGGTAGAGATGTTTCAAAGTTAGATGAAAATGGTGTTATAAGGGCTGCTGTTGAAACTGTTGCTGAGAATACTACAGATGGAGTTATAGCTCCTTTCTTTTATCTAGTTTTTGGTGGTGCTCCTTTAGTATTACTTTATAAAGCTGTTAATACTATGGATAGTATGTGTGGTTATAAAAATGAAAAATATAGATATTTCGGTTTTTTTTGTGCAAAAGCCGATGATGTCCTTAATTTTATACCTGCACGCCTTTCAGCTGTTTTAATGCTTGTTTCTACTTTGATAATAAAACTTGATTTTAAAAATGCTTTGAAAATATTTCGCAGGGACAGGTATAAACATGCAAGTCCAAATTCTGCTCAAACAGAAAGCGTTTGTGCTGGAGCTTTGAATATAAGGCTTGCTGGAGATGCTTATTATGAAGGTGTTTTGGAAAAAAAGCCTTTTATAGGTGATGATAATAGAAATGTTGAAGCTATGGATATTTTTCGTGCAAATATGCTTATGTGGACAACATATATCTTGAATTTTGTTTTATCATCTGCTTATTGGATATTTTTAATAAGCGTTATAGTTCCTTTATTTAAATAAATTGGTACAAAATTATGTTAAATAAGAATATAACTCATGGTGGAGATATTTTTTCATATAAAGAAAAATATGGAAGATTCCC
>JAILNT010000298.1 GCA_024691265.1 Treponema sp.
TCACTTCTTTCGTCATCATATCTGTATAAACCTGCTCCTGCATGAGTATCTATCACAGAAAAAGCTTTATCTTTTGCACAAAGATGTTGTAAAAGCAGAGTCAAAGTGAGGTGTTTTAATATGTCAGCATGATTTCCAAAATGGTAAGAATGATTATAACTTAGCATGTTAATTTTCCATTTTCGAGTTCTTCAAGCCAAATTTTATAAGAAGCATCACTTGGCATTCTCCAGTCGCCTCTAGGACTTAAGCTTATAGTTCCAACCTTTGCACCGTCAGGCATACAGCTTCTTTTGAATTGTTGATTAAAGAATCTCTTATAAAAGTTTTTTAGCCATTTCAATATAATTTCATCAGAATACTGTTTATCAAATGCTGTTTTTGCAAGGAAGAATATCTTTTTAGGACTAAAACCAAATCTGAGCATATAGTACATAAAGAAATCATGCAGCTCATAAGGTCCTACTAAATCTTCTGTTTTTTGTGCAATATTGCCATTTTCTTCTGGTGGTAAAAGTTCAGGGCTAACTGGTGTATCAAGAATATCTTTTAGCACTCTAGCTTCTTCTTTGTTTCCAAGTGCAAAAGCTTCGTCTGCAAAATAGTTTACAAGATATCTTACAAGAGTTTTAGGAATAGAGCTATTTACGCCATACATTGACATCTGGTCTGCATTATAAGTACACCAGCCAAGTGCAAGTTCACTTAAATCTCCTGTACCAATAACGATTCCATTATTCATATTTGCACAATCCATAAGAACTTGAGTTCTTTCTCTTGCCTGGCAATTTTCATATGTAACATCATGATTTGCAGGATTATGACCTATATCCTTGAAATGCTGGTTAACAGCTTCCTTTATAGGAATCTCTTTTAATGTTGCCCCTGTTTCTTTTGCCAGCTGACAGGCGTTATTATAAGTTCTGTCTGTAGTACCAAAGCATGGCATTGTTATAGCTAATATTCCTTTTCTGTCTAAAGAACATTTGTCAAAGGCTCTACATGTAACAAGAAGGGCTAATGTACTGTCTAAGCCGCCTGAAAGACCTATAACAGCAGATTTTGCATGTATATGACGTAATCTTTTTGCAAGACCTTCGCTTTGAAGTTCTATAACTTCCTTGCATCTTACATCTCTTGCATTTTTATCTGTAGGGATAAAAGGGTGCTTCTCAATATTTCTGTATAAACTAACAGCTTTCTGATTACTTGAAGCATTAAAGCCTGCTGTTTTTTTACTGCTTGTTATAGGAAGAGAAATAATTTGATAGTCGTTAGGATTATCTCCGTATGTGTATGAACACTGTGTATAAGTGGTCATTTTTCTTCTTTCCTGAGTAATTCTTTCTAAATCAACATCTGCATATATTATTTGCTCATCAAATAATTTTGTTTCTGCGATAATTTTTCCATTTTCTGAAATTATGTTGTGACTTGAAAAAATTAAATCTGTAGAACTTTCTCCATGACCTGCATCGCTATAGATATATACACAACAACTGCGGGCAGACTGGCTTGAAAAAAGAGTTCTTCTATATGAAGCTTTACCAATAACTTCATTACTTGCACTAAGATTAGCTATTACTGTAGCTCCTGCAAGTGTATGATAAGTAGAAGGTGGAATTGGTACCCAGCCGTCTTCACAAATTTCTGTACCCAATACAAAATTTTTATTACCAGAATCAGAAATAAGAATCTTTGTTCCAAAAGGAACTTCAGGAAATTTTTCACTAAGATTTAATGAGGTTATTCCTGGAAAAGCTGGAGAAAAATATCTCTTTTCATAAAATTCTGAATAATTAGGTATAAAAGTTTTTGGAATTATAGCTTCTATATTACCTCTAAATATAATTGCAGCACAATTATAAAGGGCATTAGCGTAGGCAATAGGTAATCCAACCTCGATAACGGCTGAATCTTCTTTTGTTTCTTCTGCGATACGTTCAAGCTCTTTTATAGCCTCTTCCTGTAATAGCGTTTGCTGAAAAAGGTCGCCACAGCTATAAGATGTAATTGATAATTCAGGAAATACAATTAAAGATGCTCCCTTAGAAGAAGCTTCATGACAATATTTTATTATATTTGTTGCGTTTTGTTTGCAGTCTGCTACTGTTACATCTGGAGAAACAGCTGCTACACGAAAAAATCCATAATTCATAAAAAGAATTATATACTTAACTGCTAAGAATAACAATTGAGAATATAATATCCATAATAGATATAATGCAACTTTGAATATACTTCACATTATAAA
>JAILNT010000326.1 GCA_024691265.1 Treponema sp.
CAAGGTGAATCTTCAAAATAAGCTTCACCATTTTTTACAACTATAGTTGAATAACCAAGAGGTCCTTTTACTTTATAAACAGCATCTTTATCTATAGCTGCAATTTTTATTTCTCTTTCTATAATTCTTTCAGAAAAAAAAGAAGGAATACCATATCTAATAGTAACTTCACAAGAAGGAGAAGCTATTTACAGGCTCGATAAAGATGCTGTTTATAAAGTAAAAGGACCTCTTGGTTATTCAACTATAGTTGTAAAAAATGGTGAAGCTTATTTTGAAGATTCACCTTGTCCTAATAAAACTTGTGTACAAAGTGCCCATTGCAAAAAAAATTTAGACTGGTCAGGCTGCTTACCAAACCAAATATTTATAAGAGTTGAAAAGCAAGAAGAAAAAACACAAGCCGACGCACTAGCTTTCTAACTTAAAGAATATGGAGAAAAAATGGCTATAAAAAAGGAAACTATTGTATATACCTGTTCAGAATGCGGTTACACACAAAATAGATGGTTAGGTAGATGCCCTCAATGTTCTAGCTGGAACACCTTTACAGAAACTGTTTTGTCCAGCCAAAAGAAAACTATATCACAGCAGGACATAAAAAATAATATACAAACAAAAGCAAAACCCGTACCACTTTCAACAATAAATGCAATGGAAGGAAGCCGGTTAAAAACAGGCAGTGAAGAATTTGACAGAGTTCTTGGCGGAGGAGCCATGAAACGGAGTGTCATTCTAATAGGCGGAGAACCTGGAATTGGAAAATCAACACTTCTAATACAGACAACATCATTCATTGCAAAATCCTTATCTACCTCAAAACAAACTGCTACACAACAGCGTATAAAAGGAGAGACAAGCGGAAAAACCCTATATGTTTCAGGCGAAGAAAGTGCATCACAAATAAAAAACAGAGCAGATAGACTAAAAATATCAACAGAAAAAGTGGACATTCTTTGCACAACAAGACTTGAAGATATTTTAGATGCACTAAATGAACAGAATCCTTCTTTTGTTATCATAGACTCTATACAAACAATTTACAGTGCAGAGGCAGGTATAATTCCAGGAACTGTAAATCAATTAAAATATTGTTCAAATGAGCTTATAGGTTGGGTAAAAGAAAGAGATGCTGTAATGATTATGACAGCTCATGTTACAAAAGACGGAGATATTGCAGGTCCAAAATCACTTGAACATATGGTTGACACCGTTATTTCCTTTGAAAGGACTGCCGATGAAGTCAGATTTCTAAGAGCAGCAAAAAATCGTTTTGGCTCAATAGATGAGCTTGGAATTTTCGAAATGACAGAAGACGGATTAAAAGAAATCCCAGACCCAAGTTCTCTATTTATAACAAGAAGAACTGGTGATATTCCAGCAGGAATTGCCTGCACAAGTGTATTCGAAGGAACAAGAGCATTTGTTGTTGAAATACAAGCGCTTACAATTCCAGCAAAATCATCAATGACAAGGGTTTACAGTGACAGGATAGATAGTGCAAGAGTAAGCAGAATAGCTGCAGTCCTTGAAAAACGTATAGGAATACGATTTAGTGACCAGGATATTTATATCAACGTTGCCGGAGGTGTAAAACTTTCAGAAAGTGCAATAGACAGTGCTTTAGCAGCTGCCCTTTATTCTGCTAGGACAGACATGGCAATACCACAGGACATGGTAATTCTTGGCGAATTAAGCCTTGCAGGAGAAATACGCCCGGTTTCAAGACTAAGACAGCGTATAAAATCTGCAAATACAATGGGATATTCTAAAATAGTATCTCCTAAAGAAAATAATGATGCCATTTCTGATATAGTTGACAAAAACACAAATGTCATAACAATAAATTCTATAAAGGACATGATAAAGACTCTCTTTGCAAAATAAAACAAAAATTTTATACTCAAAGCTATGAATACAACTCCTTCTATAAACTCTCCAATCGAAGATGAAGCTGAAGAAAAAGAAATTGCAGCAATAGGTTCAAAAACAGCCGTTGTTGCAATTATAGGTCGTCCTTCCGCAGGAAAATCAACCTTTCTAAACACTGCAAGCGGCGAAAAAATATCAATAGTATCCTCATATCCTCAAACTACAAGAAATGCCATAAAAGGTATAGTAAACACCTCTTTAGGACAACTTGTATTTGTAGATACACCAGGACTTCACCAAAGTGATAAAAAACTCAACCAGAAATTAAAATCAGTCACAACAGACCAGTTAGAATCCGCAGATGCAATACTTTATCTCATAGATACATCAAGAGAAATGGGAGAAGAAGAGAATTTCATTATTGAATTAATGAAACCTTATGCAAAAAAAACCGTTATCGGACTAAACAAAACAGATGATGCAAATGCAAAACCTTTTGCAGCTAAAACCTTTCTAAAGGCATTATTACAAGATTTTCCGGAAGAAAGAATAATAGAACTTAGTGCAAAAGATGATGAACATGTAAACGATGTTTTAAAAGCTCTCTATGATTTAGCACCTGTCGCACCCCAGTTATATCCTGAAGAATACTACACAGACCAGGACGTAGATTTCAGAATTGCAGAAATAATAAGAGAACAGGCTATGAACAGACTTGAGCAGGAACTTCCTCATACAATATATGTCAGCATTGCAGATATGGAAATGAAAAAGCCTTCTTTACTGTGGGTTCGTGCATTTCTCTGTGTAGAAAGAGAAAGTCAAAAAGGCATAGTTATAGGAAAGGGAGCTTCAAAAATAAAAGCTATAAGAATTGAAAGCCTGAAAGTATTAAAAAAGATTTTTCCATATAAAATAGATCTTGATTTACAAGTAAAAGTAGATAAAAACTGGCGGCAAAAAGATATTCTTCTTAATAAGATTATTAAATAACTCAAAATATAACAAAAAAGCTTCCTGGAAAGGAAGCTTTTTTGTTAAGCCAACAGTGCGACTCGGACGCACTACCTCATCATTACGAGTGATGTGCTCTACCAGGTGAGCTATGTTGGCAAGCCATTTTAGCATATACAAAAAAACTTTATCGGTCAAGCATAATATATTTGCCAGAAGTTCTTCTAGCCTACTATAATATAAAATGGAGGACTTAGAAAAAATGAATGATTGGAGTGAAAATTTAAAAAATATTACAAGAGAACAGGCATATCCTGGAGCAATGATGAAAAATCTGAAAGGCGAATTTGGAATGATAAAAATGCGAACTGATTCGAAAATTATTATAGTAGAAACAAAGTTAGACTCTAAAATCAGCTGGCCAATGCCAACAAACAACGAAATAGCCTGTTTTAATGACATTGAAGAAATGATAAAAGCAGGCTGGGTTATCGATTAAATTATGGCAAAATTACAATAATAGGTGTATCATATATAATATTGCTTTAGCACAATAAAAAGCAAGAAAAAGAAATAAGAGAGGCTTATTAATGAAATTTAATGATTTAAAAGTTGCAGTTTATGCAGATGGTGCTGATATAGAGGGAATGAAAGCCCAATATGCAAAGGGCTATGTAAAAGGATTCACAACTAACCCAAGCCTTATGAAAAAAGCAGGCGTAAAAGATTATGTATCATTCGCAAAAGATGTAGTAACTGCAATTCCAGACCTTCCTCTTTCATTTGAAGTTTTCGGAGATGACTTTGAAACAATGAAAAAAGAAGCAAAAATTATCTCAAAACTTGGAAAAAATGTATTTGTAAAAATACCTATTATGCTTACAGACGGAACATCTACAAAAGCTCTCATAAAGGAACTTTCAGCAGAAGGAATTCAAATGAACATTACAGCTATTTTTACAACAGAACAGGTAAAAGATGCTGTTGATGCACTTGCAGATGGAACAAAAAATATTATCTCTGTATTCGCAGGACGCTTAGCAGATACAGGAAATGATCCAATTCCAGTAATGCAGGAAACAGTAAGACTCTGTCAGGCAAAAAAAGGAACAATGAGCCTTTGGGCAAGTACTCGTGAAGTATGGAATATATTTGAAGCAGATAGATGTGGCTGTGATATAATTACAGTTCCTAATTCTGTTTTGGATAAACTTCCATCACTAGGAAAAACACCAATACAGGGTTCTATGGATACAGTTACAACATTTGCAAAAGATATTAAAGCACTTGGATTCTCAATTCTCGGATAAAAATAGCAAATATATCTTAATGGGACTAATTCCTGAAAGTAAAAAGGAGTTAGTCCTTTTTTTATTATGTTTTTTATGCTATCGTTTCTCTCATGATAGATTTGCATACTCATACAACGGCTTCAGACGGACAATATACACCAGCACAATTAATAGAAAAGGCAAAAGCCACAGGGTTAAAAGTAATAGCAATTACAGACCATGATACTGTGGCAGGCATTGAAGAAGGACAAAAGAAAGCTGAAGAAGTCGGTATAAAATTTATTCCTGGAATAGAAATAAATGTACAATGGCCAACAGGAGAATTTCATCTTTTAGGCTTGGGATTAAAACATATAGCTCCCGAAATGAAAGACATAATAAAAGATTTACAAGAGGAAAGAAATACAAGAAATCAGATAATAATAGATAAAATGAATGAAAACGGCATAGCCGTAACAATGGAAGAAATGCTTGAAATCTATAAAACGTCTTCTATAGGCAGACCTCATTTTGCAGATTACCTTGTAAGTCATAAAATAGTAAAAAATCGACAGGCTGCTTTTGATAAATATCTTGCAAATGGTAGACCTTTCTATTATCCACATAGAGGAGCAGATTTAGACATGGCAATAACTGCCATAGAAGAATGTGGAGGAGTCCCTGTAATAGCTCACCCACTTTCACTTTATGTTTCATGGGGAAAAATAGAACCTGTTCTAACAGACATAAGGGAAAGAGGAGTAAAAGGTCTTGAAGCCTGGCATCCAGGTGCAAGAATAGTTGAATGTAAACGTCTTGAAGAAATGGGCAGAAGATTAGGCTTCTTCATAACAGCTGGCAGTGATTTTCACGGAGAAGCTATAAGGGCAAACCGCAAAATTGGATATACTAGCGGAATGACAAAAATAGAAGACAGATTCTGGGACGAAGAACTTAGTAAAAATGTAAATATATAATTCAACAAAAAGTTATATTTTTTTACCAAGCGGACAAACTGAATATGTATGGAGGAATTATATTCATGCATATATTCAGTTTTTCACCTTTTGGTTATGAAGGCTCATTAGTTTCAGTTGAAGTAGATTTAAGAAGAGGTATCCCCGCTATAGATTTAGTGGGACTTGCGGACGGTGCTGTAAAAGAATCACGGGAAAGAATGAGGTCGGCAATAAGAAATTCTGGTTTGGAATTTCCAAGTGAAAGAGTTCTTATAAGCCTTTCTCCTGCAGATTTAAAAAAAGAGGGTGCAGGCTTTGACCTTGCAATAGCACTTGCTGTTCTTGATGCAAAATTACACCTTGATAAAAAAGATGACGAAGAAGAAAAAATCGAAATAAATGAAATGCTTGTAATGGGCGAATTAGACCTTGCAGGCAATGTAAAAGCTGTTAGAGGCATACAGGCTGCAGTATCTACCGCATTTGATGCAGGAATATCCTATTGCATAGTACCAGAAGCAAACAGAGAAGAAGCAAAGCAAATAAAAGGAATGAAAATTTTTGCCTGTGGAAATCTCTTAGATGCCCTAAATGCAATGATTACAGGAAAAAAATTTGAAATTGCAACTGCAAATTCTAAAACACAAGAACTAAAAAATGGATTTGAAGAAATAAACGGAATTATCTTTCCGCCTGTCGATGAAGAAAATAATATAGAAAATGTAGTTGGGCAGAAAGAATTGATAAGAGGCTTAGAAATTGCAGCAGCAGGAGGTCATAATGTCATAGCATTTGGAGCTCCTGGTTGTGGAAAAACTTTGGCATTACAAAGATTTCCTTGTTTACTACCAACACTTACAGAAGAAGAATCCTTAAAAGTCACAAGAATATATTCAATTGCAGGTCTTTTAGCTCCTGATAAATCACTTATACAAATAGCTCCATTTAGAGCACCTCATCAAACAGCTTCTATAGAAGGAATGTGTGGAGGAGGACCAAGATGTACACCTGGCGAAATATCTCTTGCCCAAAATGGTGTTTTATTTCTTGATGAAGCATCTCAATTTAAAAGCTCTGTACTACAAATGCTTAGAGTTCCCCTTGAATGTGGAAGTATAACATTAAGCAGGGCAGGTCGTTCAACAGTATACCCGGCACAATTCCAGCTTCTTATTGCAACAAATCCTTGTCCATGTGGAAATTTTGGTTCAAAAGAAAAGCTGTGTCTTTGTAGTGCTCATTCTATAGAACAGTATTGGAAAAAATTTTCTGCACCACTACTAGATAGAATTGATATTCGTGTTCATGTAGATCACCCATCAATTACAGAAAACCCAGATTATAAAGCTGACTTACATGAATTAAGAAAAAAAATTGCAACAGCAACTTATATACAACGAGAGAGACAAGGCAAAAAAAATGCTAGGCTTACAGCACAAGAAATATCAAAATATTGCATAGCAGAAAAATCTGCAAAAGAACTTTTAGCAGAAGCTGTAGAAAAATATGGAATGTCACCAAGAAGTACAAGCAGCTGCTTAAAACTCGCAAGAACTATAGCAGATATGGAAGCTATCCAAAAAATAGGACTAGTTCAAATGGAAGAAGCTATAAAATATAGAAAAACAGCACTAGGGCTAGGAAATAGCATTCAAAACCTTATGTAAAATAAAAAAGTCCTTGAGAATGTTTTATGTAATAACTTTTTTCAAGGACTTTTTTATTTTACATAAGGTTTTGAATGCTATTTCCTAGCCCTAGTGCTGTTTTTCTATATTTTATAG
>JAILNT010000344.1 GCA_024691265.1 Treponema sp.
CATCACTTGTCATGCCTTTAGCCAAAAGTGTGCTAACATCACCATTTGGAATGCGAAATAGTCCTATAAGTGGAAAATGGAAAATGCATACAGGAATAGACCTGGCAGCTCCTGTTGGTTCTGAAGTTTATGCATGCAAAAGTGGGAAAGTTATTTCATGTGTAGTTGGTAATGCAACTTTTGGCAATTATATAATCTTGCAGCATGACAATAAAATGACAAGTGTTTATGCTCATCTTTCAAAGATGTTCGTTTCTAAAGGACAAATGGTATCTAAAGGTGCTCATATCGCTAATGTTGGTCTAACTGGTATGACAACAGGTCCTCATTTACATTTTGAAATAAGAGTTAATGGAAATCCACAAGACCCAGGAAAACTTTTACCAGCAAGATAATCACCAGAGAGGATAAAATGCTTACTTCGTACAAGTTAATAGTAAGTTTATTATATGTACTTATTTTTACTACATTTATATATGCAGAAACTTTTAGAGTACACAAAAGCTTAGATATAAAAGTACCACAAACACTTGAAGAATATAATAACATTGAAGAATACAATACTAACGAAACTGGGGAATCTTCTAATACAGTAGAAGCTGAAGTTAATGATGGTGTGATAATAAGATTACCAGATGATTTGACTTATATTGAAGGAATAGAATTAAAAATAAAAATACCTCAATTTGTAGCAGAATGGCCGAATTCTGTTGTTTACACCTTCTACAATAATCTTAGCCCAGCACCTGCTAATGATGTAATAGATTACAGAGGAACAAGAGTTCATACAAATATATTTCCAAACCGTTTATCGTTAGTAGTGCAAATTCCTATAAAAGAATCTATTAAATTAAGAGCTTCTCCTTATTCTGTTATAGTCCCTTTTATTCCTGAAATTATAAATAATTCTATTTTTTTCAGATTACAACTTGCGATGAAAGGTGTTCCAAATAATTTTGAAAAATCAAGATTTATAATAACTGCTAAACCTATTTTTATTGATAAGGGGAAATTGGAATTAGAAGTATTACCACCTTCTAATACGGACTTGCAGCCTTACACTGTTTTTATAGACGGGACAGATTATACGCACAATGAAAAAGATATTCTTCTTGCTACAGGCTTACATTCTGTTTCTATTGTTTCTGATTTTTATCGAAATGAAGTTCGTAATGTTATGATTGCTCAAACTGAAACTTCAAAAGTTTCTATAACATTAAGAGATATTACTCCAGAAATACATATAACTGCTCCGGAAAATGCAAAAATATTTATAGATGGTAAAGAGATTGAAAACTGGTCTAATGTTATGCAGATTCCTCAGGGTGACCATTCATTTAAATTTGTTGTGGGTGATTACGAAATAATGAAAACTGTAAAGGCTGAAAATGGCAGGTCTTATACAGTCTCTATAGGAATTGATGCAACTATAACAGAGATTTCTGACGAAGAAAGCAGTAAACAGTCAATATCACAAGCTGTTAATTAATTTGACTCAAGAAATGGCGTTTTTAGCCGATACTTAATTATGTCGGACAACAACATTTATCCCCTCCCCACCCATTGTTGTCCGACTGCTTATGGGCAACTGGTCGGTGTAACAGCCGACCTTTTTTTCTTTAAAAAGAGTCTATTATAAACACTTAATTGACAAAAAAATGTAGATTTTCTATTCTATCTAAATGGCAAAAATATACAAATATGCAGCTATATTACTTAGTATTTTTTTAGGCTTTTCTGCCATTGTTTTTGGTAGCTTGCTTGGTGCAGGAATTGCGGTTACTGTAAACACAATAAATACAGAAAACTACAAGAATTTTACAACAGCACTTCCTACTAAACTTCTCGATATAAATGGTGAATTAATTACAGAATTTGCATCTGATGAAAAGCGAGAAATTATAACTATAAAACAGCTTCCACAGCATCTTATAGACGCTTTGATTACTCGTGAAGATAGAATTTTCTACAAACATCATGGCTATTCTTTTAAAGCACTTACTCGTGCAGTATTCGGAATCTTAACTCATAGTACTTTAGGTGGTGGTTCCACTCTTACACAGCAAATAGCTGGTACTCTTTATTGCGATAGAAGTGATTATTCTGTAAAAAGAAAGCTTGCTGAATTATGGTGGGCTATCCAAATGGAAAGAAGATACTCGAAGAATGAAATTCTAGAACTGTATCTTAACAGAATTTATTTTGGTGGTGGTACTTATGGTGTAAGTGCGGCTTCAAAGTATTACTTTGGACACACAGCACTTGAAATGACACCAGCAGAATCTGCAATACTTGTAATTCAGCTTTCAAACCCGGCTATGTTTAATCCTTTCGGCTATCCGGAGAGAGCAAGTACAAGACAAAAAGGCGTTCTTGATGCAATGGTTGTAAGTGGCTATCTTACAAAGTCAGAAGCTGATAAATCTTATGATGATTACTGGTTAAATTTCGATTATACAAGAACAAATACTTCAGCTTATATGATGAGAGAAGATAAAGCTCCTTGGTTCAGTGAATATGTAAGGCGAGAGCTAAGCGATAAGCTTTACGGCACTGAAGATATTTATACAAGCGGCTACACAGTAAATACTACTATGAATATGTCGCATCAGCAGCTTGCACAAAGTCTTATGACAAAATATATAAAGCGAGCAAATGATTTGTATAAAAAAGAAATAAGTTCAAGACAAAACGCTGCTATAAAAACTTATATTCCTATGACAGACCTTTTAACGCTTGTATTTAATCTTCCTTCTTTGAAAGTAAACAGCAGAAGAAATGAAAAGCAGGCAATGTCAATTTATACTTCTAATATCAATCCTATTCTAGACACAATGTCAATTATGTTTGGTATAGAAAGCCTTAAAGTAGGAGTTGTAAATAAGGGAACTGCAAAAGCCCAATCTCAAGCACAAGAGACTACTGTAGAAGGCACAATGATTTCTCTTGAAAATAGCACAGGCTATATAACAGCACTCGTTGGCGGTAGTAAATTTAGTGCAAGTAATCAGTTTATCCGTGCTGTTCAGGCAAAGCTTCAGCCAGGTTCTACTTTCAAGCCTTTATACTACTCTGCTGCTATAGATTCAAGAAAGGTTACTGCAACTTCTGTTATTTCAGATACCCCTGTCGTATTCTATACAAATGAAGGGAAGCCTTATATTCCTTTGGACTTTAGAGGTGTTTATGAGGGAAATGTTCAAGTTTGGTACGCATTGGCACATTCTATGAATATTCCTTCTATAAAGATTCTCGACATGATTGGTTTTGATGCTGCAATAAACAGAGCTGTAGCATTGCTTGGTATAAGTGAAGAAGAGCTTCCTTCAAGAGCATTTGTGCCTGGCTACCCATTAGGTCTTGGTGTATGTTCTGTACGTCCTGTTGAAATTGCAAGAGCATTTGCAATATTTGCTAATTCAGGAAAAGAAGTTACCCCTATTGCCATTAGAAATGTAGAAGATAGAAATGGCAATATTGTCATGAATCCAGAAAGAGAGCTTAGAGAAGAACAAAAAAAGAAAGGTGAAAATATCCAGGTTATTACACCTCAAACAGCTTATATAATGACAGAACTTTTGAAGAATACTGTAAATAGTGGTACTTTGGCATGGGGTTCTAGTAAAGCTTCTACAAACTGGTCTTTGAGAGGTTCTAAGTTCACATATACAGATATAGCAGGCAACAGATATACAATGCCAGCTGGTGGTAAAACTGGTACAACACAAAACTGGGCTGATGCATGGACAGTTGGTTTCACCCCTTACTATACTTCTGTATTCTGGTTTGGATTTGATAAACCTGGTCAATCTCTTGGCTTAAATATCACAGGTTCTACTCTTTCAGGTGTTGTATGGGGCGATTATATGGGAAAAATAAATGAAGGTCTTCCATACCGCAATTTTGACAAACCTGATACAGGTATTGTAACTATGAAAGTTTGTGCAGAAAGCGGAGAAATTCCAACCGATGCTTGTGGAAATGAAGTTGTAACAGGTTACTTCCTTGAAGGAACAGAACCTACTAAAACTTGTAGTTACCATGCT
>JAILNT010000370.1 GCA_024691265.1 Treponema sp.
ACCAATACCCAAAGGACAAGAAATACATAATGCAAGTATCGTAATCAGAAAAGTATTTATAAGCGAAGGAATTACAGAACAGTTTTCAGATGTATAATTTAATGCAAAAAGAGAAGTATTTAGATATGGAACTCCTTTTACAAGTATATAACAGAGCATAAAAGCCAATATTCCAAGAGTAATAAAAGCACACAGATGAACTAAAAACCGGATAACTTTATCTTTCATTTCTTTTCCTTAACTAAATTAAAAGATATGTTTATAAGTAATATGAACACAAACAAGACAACAGCTGTTGCTATTAAAGCTTCTCTGTGTAAATCTGTTGCATATCCCATTTCTATTACAATATTCGCCGTGAGAGTTCTTACTCCCTTCAACAAAGAAGATGGAATTCTAGCTTGATTTCCTGCAACCATGATTACGGCCATTGTTTCTCCAATAGCCCGCCCTACTCCAAGGATAATTCCAGCCAGGATTCCAGATTTTGCTGCTGGAAGAACTGCCACAAACACACTTCTTTCATGGCTTGCACCTAAAGCTCTTGCAGCTTCATAATAGCTTTCAGGAACTGCATTAATAGCGGCTTCTGAAACAGATATTATTGTTGGCAAAATCATCATTCCAAGAAGAATACTTGCCGTTAATATCGAACTTCCATTCCCACCGAATACTTCACGCACAAAGGGAACTATTACCATAAGTCCAAAGAAGCCATAAACGACACTTGGAATACCTGCAAGTAAATCTATTGCCGGCTTTAATATTTTATGAAGCCGTTTGGAGCAAAACTTAGCAAGAAATATTGCCGTCATAAGTCCAACTGGTACTCCAAATATTATTGCTCCTGCTGTTACATACAGACTTCCTATAATCATTGGGAAAATACCATAAAGATTATTTCCAGGCTTCCACTTCTGCCCGAAAAGGAAATCTGTAAAGCCTATCTTTTGCATGGCTGGAATTCCATTTGCAAATAAGAACAGGCAGATAAGCAGAACGGCCAGAATACTAAATCCGGCCATCAGCAAAAAAATCATTTCAAAAATCTTTTCTTTTGCTTTCATATTCTATTGTTCTTCACAATCCTATTTACTTTACGATAGTTGACCAGCGATCTGTTTCACCTGTGAAGATTTCATTAACCTGAGCTTTACTCAAGTTATCTGCTGGATTTTCGTTATTTACAATTACAGCAATGCCATCGATTGCAATTTTAATATCTTTTACTCCCTTAGCTTTTTCTGTCTCCTTTATTGCACGGCTTGCCATACCAATATCACATGTTCCATTGATTGCATTTGTAACGCCTGTTGTAGAATCAGATGTTTGAAGTTCAACATTTACAGTTGGATTTGCTTTTTTATATGCTTCAATTATTTTTTCCATAACAGGAGATACAGAACTAGAACCAGAAACGATTACTTTTCCAGAAGCTCCATTTGTTTTATATGCACCATTAGGGATTATATTGATATATTTGTTTGCAGATACAATACGCTGTCCTTCGTCACTAAGAATATAGGCTACTAAATCCTTAGCAGCGTCAGATAAATTATCTTTTACTGCAATGTTAAATGGACGAGAAACCTGATAGCTACCATTGTTTATGTTTTCAACACTTGCAAGAGCACCATTAATCTTCAGGGCCTTCACAGAGCTATTAAGAGAGCCTAAAGATACATAGCCGATTGCATATTTATCGCTTGATACAGATGTAAGCATAACTGCAGTTGAGTTTGTAATTGCAGCTTCATCTGTTGTGTAATCAACTTTCTTACCGCTAGAATCCTTCTTTTCGATTCCAAAAAGCTCTATAAAAGCTCCTCTTGTTCCAGAACCTTCCTCACGGCTCAAAACATTTATAGTTGATTTCTTGTTCCACTTTTTTGACTTTCCTCCAAAAAATCCCCATGCAAAACAAGTTGAAGTTGCAGCTGCAATAAGAGTTACTGTTGCGATTTTTTTAAGATTTAATTTCATACAAAACTCCTTTAATCTAAGTTGACTTTAATTTACATGAGTTTTGTAAAGATATTGGGAAGCTTTTGTAAAATGTATGTTAACTTTTTAAATTTTACAGAAAAACAAAAAAGGTCAGCTAAAAAGCTGACCTGCTGCCCGGAACAAGACTTGAACTTGCACACCATTGCTGGTTCTAGTACCTGAAACTAGCGTGTCTACCAATTCCACCATCCGGGCGAATGTCCTTGAATTATAACAAAGATTATTATCAGCTGTCAAGCATAATAAAAATATGTGTTTCAGTATAATAAATAAATATAAGTATTGACACAAATATCTAAATCCTATAATATACAACACATCGACAACGTGGTGGCATAGTCCAGTCGGTAGAACAACGGACTCATATTCCGTATGTCATAGGTTCGAATCCTATTGCCACTAAGTAAGGCTTTTCTGTTAGTTCAGAGAAGCCTTTTTTATTTTTAATCTATAATTTTATTCTTGTACAGATATTTTCTTCTGTTTCATGATGTATGTAAGCTCCATTTTTTAGCATTACATGAAGGGAGGCAGGATTGTCTTTGTGACAATAAAGGTATGCTTCCTTGTCAGCTGTTCTCTTTTTTAGTTCTTTTAATGCAAGAGCAAGTCCTTTTGTTGCATATCCTTTTCCTCTAGCTTTTTTTATAATTCCGTATCCTATATGACCACCTGTAACTGTTCTTAGAAAATCGTTTAATTGAGGACGAACTCTAAACATTCCAATGATTTCGTTGTTTTCCCAAAGAAGAAAATCTATTTGAGGAACTAATCCTTCTTTTAAGTTTTTTCCTTCTGCAAAATCTTTTCTTTTTGGAACGTAAGAAGTTATAAAATCTTCATAACTAATCCCATTAGAGTTGTTTGTAAATCCATTTTCATCTGCTGGTAAATTACTAATATATTCCCATTCTTTTTTTAAGATTTCTTTGTTTTCACAATCAAATTGTTTTAGTTCTAACATTTTATGCTCCATAAAAACTATTATCTTTTTAATATATATTTATAAAGCTTTTTATTAAAGATGTTCTCATTTATATTGATTTATGCTATTTGTTATGTTTTTTGCAGCATAAACAATTTTATTACTTCCTTTTAGAGGTCTATAAAAATAAAATTTGCTGAATGTTATATCTTTTCCGCCATGAAATTCTTTTGTAGTACGGAAATATATGTTTATTCGCTCTTCTTTTTCAAGTCTTTTTATAATATTATCAAGCTTAGTTTCTTCAAGAAATTCTTTTCTGTCTTCTTCAATTACATATTTATTAGTGAACCATTCCATAGCAATATCATAATCATGATTATCTATTTCTTTCATTAAATCTGCTGGTAGTCCATTATTTTTATAAACAAGCATTTTTCGCATTTTTATATCAATAAGGCTTATTACTGTATATGATTTTCCAAGTCCTTCAAGTATCTGGTATTCATCTCTTATGGATTTATCGTTATCAAGTTTTTTTGACTTTGTAGAATCAATTTCTTCTGTATAAAATATAACTTTATAAGGTAGATTATCTATAGATTCTATTTTTCTGAATGTTGTTTGTATCCACTTACCATTTTTAAGTTTAAAGTCACAGCTTGTAGCCATACTGTTTTGTAAGGATTCTCTAAGATTTTCTATTGAACAGAATTTTTTTATTTGGCATTTAAAATCTTCCATTAATAATTGTTCTATTACAAGATTTGTAAAGTCAGAATAACTACTTGCCAGAGGAAGTTTTTCTTTTTCGTCTCTTTTTAAAATTTTATACCTGTTATCTTCAAGATTTATTGTTCCTAGCATGGTATAGGAGAGCGAGAGATTTTGTATTATTGCATTTATTTCTTTTTGATAGCTTTCTTCTACAACACCCCTTTTATATTCTGGGTGCATTTTATAAAAATTATGCTTACTTTGGTACATAATTCTTTCTGCTTTTTGTGCTACATTTTCTATAAATTCTGGATCTTTTTCCCATGCCCAGCCTATTGAGGCTATTGGTATTTTGTCTTCATTTAGTTTATCTAGCAATTTTTTTTCTGCTGTGATGAATACATTTTCATCTATGTTTATGAAAATTGAAATGAATTCATCACCGCTTATTCTGTAATTATCTGCCTGGAAAAATATATTTTGAAGTAGTTTGCTGAATGCTCTGATATATTCATTTCCTGCTTCATGACCATAAGTATCGTTTACAATTTTTAATCCATTTAAATCTGAAAATATAATGCCTATACTGTCTGTTATGTTATTTTGAGAGTATTTTATACAGGCTTGCCTGTAAGAATAGAAATTGTTTAAGCCTGTTAATGTGTCAAAATTGCAGAAATGTTCTAGCTGTCTTTGTGTTTCTAATTCATGTATATAGGAATCATTTATGTCTTGAATGAAAAGTATACAAAGCTGATTTTCATCACTGTAATTCTCTGCTGGTATTATTTCCATTGTGACCCATTCATATGATGTATCAGATTTTCTTCTATATCTAAGACGAAAGGTTTCTTTTTTATTAGAATTATTTTTTTCTTTGAAAAATCTCCTTAGATATTCAATATTTGTCTTAGCTTTATATATATCGATATCAGCTTCGTAAATAAAGCCTTTGTTTGCAAAATTTATAAACCATTCTGACAATTTATTATCTTTGGGAATGGCTTTTAATTGAGTTTCATTTTCTTTGTTTTTTATTATAGAAAAAGAATCTTTTGTGAGATTTATTTTTAATATTTTATAGAAAGTACCCATCAAAGCATCTAATGCTTCTGCTAGTTTTTCATACATGTTCTAAAGTTTATCACGTAAGTTTAAAAAAGCAAAATATTTTTATCTTATTTTGTATAGCATATGAAAAAATAAAAATAGTCTGTTAGAATTTATATTAAGCATTTTGCAAGGAGAACTAAATGAAAGTAGTGTATGCATCTCTAATGGGAAAGACAGAATCCCTGGTAAAAAAACTTGGTATAACTGATGCCGTTAAGATTGAAGATGGTTCTGAGAAAATATCAGAAAACTTTTTGCTTTTTACTCCTACATCAGGTTCTGGAGAAATACCTGAAAAGGTAGGTAAATTTCTTGCCTCTAATGGCTCTAATATAAAAGCTGTTTTAGCTTCTGGAAGTGCTGGTATTCATCCTGATACATTTGCTTTTGCAGCAGATGTTATTGCAAAGAAATACAATGTTCCTGTACTTTATAAAGTAGACGGAGCAGGAAACGATTGTGATGTTGTTGTTATTAAAAAGCTTTTAGCTGCATGGATGAGTAAATAAATATTAAAAGGGGGAGAAAGGTAAATTAATTACTTTTCTCCCTTGTTTTTTTATGAGTGTGTAATTTCAGAAGCTTTTGCTTTTACAGCTTCATAAAGCTTTTCTGTATTATCACGATTTGCATTTATTGTTCTTACGAACACACTTCCGGCAACAACGGCTTCTACTCTGTCAGCTAAAGCTTGTGATTGCTGACCATTTGATATTCCAAAGCCACCATATATTTTACTTCCGCCTTCAGCTACATCTTTTAAGAAGTCTAATGTATCTTTATCTATAGTTGTGTCAGTACCTGTTATTCCAGTGCGTAAAGCTGCATATATATATGGAAATCCAAAGTTTGCCATTTTTTTTATGCGTTCTTTACTCATGCTAGGAGATGCTACTGGTATATTTACCATTCCGTTTTCTTTACAAGCTTGTGTAA
The DNA here is from genome assembly GCA_024691265.1 of Treponema sp. Lineage (GTDB taxonomy): Bacteria > Spirochaetota > Spirochaetia > Treponematales > Treponemataceae > Treponema_D. The sequence goes on from JAILNT010000370.1 coordinate 5,699, forward strand.
GACCTTCGTCAAAATCAAATGGCAAATCTGGTATAATCATTCCTTTTACACCTGCTAAAGCCGCTTTTTTACAGAATGTTTTTATTCCAGGCGTATATATAAGACTTCCGTAGCTCATTATATAAATTGGAGTCTCTGGAAATTCTTTATGCAATGTTTCTATAAATTTTAATCCGTCTGCTGTCTTATATTTTCTAGAAAGAACTTCTGTACATGCACCTTGTATTGCCGGCCCATCTGCACTAGGGTCACTGAATGGCAGCTGAATTTCCAGAATATCAGCACCTCCAGCAATTAAAGCTCTTGCTGCTGTTAAAGCAATCTCATCTGTTGGATAACCTGCAACAAGATGGCTCATAAGTTTTATTTTAGACATATATTTCCTCTCTACTTTTCATCATTCATGAGGTTGGCATCATGAATATCTTTTGCTTCATTTAATCTTTCTAATTCAGAAATCAAGAATTGCTTCCATTTTGCTGGTCTGAAAACTGGGCATGTAATAAATATGTCTTTATCACCTCTGCCGCTCATATTTATAATAATTGCTTTATCTTTAGGAAGTTTAGGAGCAAGCTTTATTGCTTCAGCCCCTGCATGAGCACTTTCCAAAGCAAATAATACACCTTCATTTTTTGCAAAAAACTTTACTGCTTCAAGAGCTTCTTTATCAGATGCTGATGTAAATTCTATTCTTCCTGTTTTTCCTAATGCTGCAAGTTGTGGTCCTATTCCACAATAATCAAGACCTGCTGAAATAGAACGGGTAGGAAGAGCCTGACCATCATCATCAAGCAAAAATCTTGATTTATAACCTTGCATGATGCCATCTCTACTTGCATTTCCTGTCATGCGGCTTGCATTTTCTCCAACACCAGGTCCTATACCGCCAGCTTCTACACCAATAAGTCTAGGAGATTTTTCATCTATAAATGGTGCAAAAAATCCTATTGAGTTTGAACCACCTCCTACACATGCGATAAGGGCTTCTATATCAATATTTCTCTCTGCCGCCTGTTTTTTTACTTCTTTTCCAATTACACTTTGGAATTCTCTTACCATGTCTGGAAATGGTGCTGGTCCCAATGCAGAACCTAAAACATAATGAGTTGTATCAGGATTAGCAGCCCAATCTCTCATAGCTTCATTTACAGCATCTTTTAATGTTCTGCTTCCTGATGTTACAGCATGAACTTTTGCCCCGTACATTTCCATAGCTGCAACATTTGGTTGTTGTCGTCTTACATCAACTTCACCCATATATACAGTACAGTCTAGTCCCAACTTTGCACATGCAGCTGCTGTTGCAACACCATGTTGACCGGCTCCCGTTTCAGCTATTATTCTTTTTTTACCCATTCTTTTTGCAAGTAAGCATTGTCCTATTGCATTATTTATTTTATGGGCTCCAGTATTTGCCAAGCCTTCAAGTTTTATATATATCTTAGCTCCACCTAAAAGCTTTGTTGCGGTTTCTGCATATAAAAGGGGAGTCTCTCTTCCTATGTAATCTCTTTGTATCGTTTCTAATTCTTTTATGAAAGACTCATCATTCATGGCTTTGTGAAAGGCTTCCTGTAATTCGTCTAGAGGTCTTCTTAAAACCTCTGCTACATACTTACCACCATATTGATTAAAAAATCCTTCTGTAGATTTTGCCATAGATTTTTCCATTTATTATCTTTCTCCTGTTACTTTCTTTATATTGTCAAAGAACATTTCCATTTTAGAAAAGTCTTTTTTACCAGCTTTCTCTTCTATACCCGTTGCAATATCAATGAGTTCAGGTTTTAGCTCCTGAATTATTTCAGCTACATTGCAAGCAGTTATTCCTCCTGCAAGCCAGAGTTTTGTTTTCTTTGCAACTTTTTCTACAAGTCTTTTTTCTATTCTGACACCTGTTCCGCCTGTTTGATTAGCAACTTTTGCATCTATCAGGATTCTTGCTTCGCCTAGAAGCTGAAGTCCATCGATGTCTTTTAAATCTTCTTCACAGTTTATATTCACAGCTGCATAGTGCGGTATTGATGAATCAAATTGACCGTTTTCTATACTTTTACCACAAGAATGAAGCTGTATAAAATCTATAGCTCCTCCTGCAAGCATATCATAAGCTAGTTGAGCTTCTTCACTATTAGTTTCTGTTATTACAGCAACAAGCTTTACTTTGTTTCTAAAGCCTTCACGCTCTAAACTTGCAACTATTTCTGGCATATTAAGTGCTTGTATAGCTCTTTTACTTTCTTTGCAGAATATGAAACCCAAAAAATCTGCTCCTAATTCAGCAGCTTTTAAAGCATCTTCTTTATTTGTAATTCCACAAACTTTTATGAATGGTCGTGTTATTCCTTTTTCTTTCTTGCTTTGCAGCATGGAAGCATATGAAAGCCATTGCTTACTGTTTTTATTTTGCTTTGCATTTACAAAAGCATTTACTAGATTAACTGCATCTTTTGGCTTTTTAGCAGCAGCCTCTCCTAATAACATTGCTATAAAACCTAAAGAACCTGCAAAACTTGCAGCTTGAGCTGTCCTTATGCCACTTTCAAATACAACTCTTGCATTTTCGCCAAGTATTTCTTTTATACTAGAAAGAAGGGCTGCTGGAGTAAGTAAGTCTATACTAAAATCTTTTAAATCCCTTGCATTTACTCCTGCTACAATATATTTGTGGTCAATTTCATCTGCAATAGCTTTTAATTTTGCAAGGTCTTTATTTTCTCGTATTTCAATTAGCATGCTCATACCATGACTTGCACATCTTTTTGCCATATCAAGCATAATATCTTTTTCAAGAATACGAGCTATAAGAAGAACTGCGTCAGCTCCAGCTTTAAAAGAAATATCAATTTCTTCAGTAGAAAGAAGAAAATCTTTTCTAAGAAGAGCTGGTATTTCATATCCATCTTTTTCAAGCTTGTCTAACGTATTTGCAACCTCTACAAAATCATTAAGACTACCTTTGAAATAGTTTTTTTCAGTAAGACAGCTTATGGCTTTTGCATTTGCTTTTGTATATTCATAAGCTGTAGCGGCAGCGTCCAAATTAGGTGCTATATCACCCTTACTTGGAGAAGCTCTCTTTATTTCAAGAATTACACCTTTTTCATTTATAAAAGGGTGTATTTTTCTTTTTCTGCTTTCTGGAATCTGACAGGCAAAATCTAAACCTAGCTGATTTATATCATTTTGCCTTTTTTCTATAATTTCCTTTAGAATATTAGAGCTCATTTGATACCTTTTGGATTTCTTGAACTTTTGCAAGTGTTTTTCCACTATCCAATGCAGCAATAGCCATATCATAGCCTTCTTTCATTGAATGCACTTTTCCTCCAAGATAAAGCACTGCGGCTGTGTTTAGACCTACTGCAGCCCTTATTGTTTTTTTACCTTTTCCATTTAGCACTTCCATGGCAAGAGCTGCATTGTCTTTTCCTGTACCACCAATAAGTTCTTCTTCCTTTGCATTTGTAATGCCAAAATCCTTAGGATTTATAATAAAGCTTGTTTCTTTGTTGTTTTCATCTATAAGATATGCATGAGTAGGTGCACAAGGGGATATTTCATCATATCCATCTTCAGAACAAATGACATTTACTCTTTTTGCACCAAGAGCCTTCGCTGCATGTGCATAATCTTTGATAAGGTCTTTTGAATATACCCCAAGAACTTCATATTGAGCTCCAGCCGGATTTAAAAGAGGTCCTAATACATTCATTATTGTCTTTATTCCTAGTGCTTTTCTTACAGGACCTGCAAATCTCATTGCACTGTGATAAATAGGAGCCATAAGGAAGCCAAAGCCTGTTTTATTTACAAGCTCTGCTGTTTTTTCTGGTGTTCCATCGATTTTTATGCCCATATTTTCAAAGAAATCAGCAGCTCCTGATTTACTAGATACAGCTCTATTTCCATGCTTTGCCATTCTTTGCCCACAACTTGCAGCTGTTAATGCCGAAAGCGAAGAAATATTAAAACTGCCTTTGCAATCTCCTCCTGTTCCAACTATTTCTGCAAGACCTGTGTTATCAAGAGGAATATTTCTTTTTTTCTTCAACAAAGCCTTTGCACAACCTATCATTTCGCTTGTTGCAATTCCTTTTGCTGACATAGCTACAAGTATTGCTGCCATAACCCTTTCGTCCATAGTGCCGTCTGTTATGTTTTCCATAAAGTAAGCAGCCTGGTCTTCAGAAAGGTCTTTCTTTGATAGTAATTGATTCAAGTATCCTGCAACAGGAAGATTTTCTCTCTTATAATTCAAGAAAGCTTTGAATAAATCTTCTCCCTGCTGACTTGCTATACTTTCAGGGTGAAACTGTATGCCTTCTATTTGAAGTGTTTTGTGGCGAATACCCATTATATCTCCATCTTTAGATTTTGCAGTAATCTCAAAATCATTTGAAAGAGTTGATTCATCAATAACAAGAGAGTGATAGCGAGTGAAAGTTCCTCTATTTCCTATAGTTCTAAAAAGTCCTTTTCCATCAAGCTTCATTTCTTCAACAACACCGTGACATATCCTTTTTGCCTGGACAATTTTTGCACCGAAGGCCTGTCCTATTGCTTGATGTCCAAGACATACTCCTAAAATAGGTACTTTTCCTGCAAAATATTTTATAGCTTCTATACTGATTCCTGCTCCATCGGGATTTCCAGGTCCTGGACTTATTACAAGTTTTGTTGGTTTTAATTCTTCTATATCTTTTATACTACACTCTTTAGAGCGAAGTGTAATAACTGTGTCCTCACTTAATTTTTGTAATGCTTGAACAATGTTATATGTGAAAGAATCGTAATTATCAATAACAACTATCATTTATGGAAATCCTCCTGCTTTTTAAGATTACTATTTGTAGTAACTTTTATACGTAATATATAGCTGATTTATGTTATTGTCAAGAGAAACAAAATAATATTTTTTAACTATATTAAAAAATATTATTAATACT
>JAILNT010000376.1 GCA_024691265.1 Treponema sp.
TTATCAATAATTTTCATTTTAAAAATTTCTTGACCATCCGTCAAAAAAATAAATTTTATACGCATTACATTTTTATACTTATAAAACTTGGAAATATTTCTGCTGCAGAGAAAATTTTAAATGATTTGACTGATGAGCAAAAAAGCCTCTTTAGAGATTTTGATGCAGTTTCTCTCCTTGTAGCCGAAATGAAGGCTTTTGAGAGTGGAAATACTGAAAGCATTTATGAAATTTGCAAAAAAGTAAACGAACTGATTACTTTTGAAACAGACAAGCTTTATTACTTAGAATTACAATGCAATCTTGCAGTTTCGTATATTTTTACCAAAAGATATAATGATGCTGATGAATTGTTAAGAAAACTTGTTTTACAAGCTGGTAAGATTCGAAGCAAAGATTTCCTAAATATACTATTTACAAATTATTGTTTAAATAAACTTAATCTAAAATCTGATTCTGCTGAAACTGATGCTTGGCAAGTTTTGTATGATTATAAGAAACACTTGAATCTGAAAAAATATCAGAATTATGTGGACTATATGAATCTTGAGATTGAAATTCTACGGGCAGTTGGAGCTGATACCTTCAAGATAGAAAAGAATATCAATGATTCTTTGCTGTCTGTTTCAAAAATGAAACTTTCAAAGCAGTCAAAAGCGTTTTATGATGCAAGTGTTGCCCGAATGGTATGGGCACACAGAACAAGCCCTGAATTAGTGCTTGAACTGCTTGATAAGGATTTAGTTTATCTTCAAAAATTGCCTGTTCCAGAAAAGTATTATGCATTTAAGCATATTGATTTGTTCTTCAGAGATTTAAGGGGTGATATTGTTCAGATATATGGGGAACTAAAAAAGTCCGCTCATCAGTATATAGTAAATCATGCACTCCATGATATGACTTCATATCTTGATTCATTGCCAATTAATGCAATAAAAGATCGTGTAGCTACTCAGCATGAAATTATCTCAGTATTAAAGAATGATGATAGAAAATATGATTTTAGTTTTTTGAAAGAAAAGTTTGAAACGATCATTAATCTTTGTAAAGAAAATCATCTTAATTTGATGGAAAATAAATATCGAATGGATTTAATAGATGAAGCAACTGACCTGAGGAATTTTGAAAGAAACGGTAAATTAAAATATCATGACTATGTAATACCTCAGCTTGCTATATTGGAAAATTATGTTCCAAGCATCGGATCGAATATTGATGTTGCTGAATTTGGTGCAAGAATGGCATGTTTTTATTATTGTGTCGGTGATAAAGAAAAATTTATTTCTTCTTTTAAGTATTATGAAAGTGCTCAAGTAAATAAAAATATTTTCGCTCCATGGCTTAGGGATAAGATTCTTGTCTGTTCATACCTATCAGCTCTTTATAAGGTAGAAATAGTTTTGCAATCGTTATTGACTTCTAATAGTTCTGATGAGATTGCCATTACAGTTGCCGTTGCTGATTATTTGAATATAAAAAATGCAGGATTAAAAATCTTTTCTATTAATCTGCCTGCTTCTGTTTTATCATATACTCTTCTATTAGATTTGGATAATGGTCTTGTCATTGATTTTTTCCATAAGCGGCTTGGAAATCACCTTGAACCGTTCTTTGTCGGCTTAGAAGGTACTCATATTCTTGAAAATACAAATATGGCTCAGTCATTTAGATTTGTAGAAGTAGCTTCATTACAAGATGAAAAATTGCTTGCACTTGCAGATAGGTATTATTCTGAATTAAAAAAAAATGTTTAGTTTGTAAAATTTTGACGAATAAATTATAACTGTAAAAATACTTATTATAGTCTCGGCTTGAGCCCCTTAGTCTTATAGGCTAAGATCAAACCACTCGTTTGACTGGTGATTGTAATTATATGAGTGATTCAATTTTCGAGCTCATTAAACGAGAACTGAAACTTGCAGGGCTTACACAGGAAGAATTCGCAATAAGAAGTGGTTTTGTTAGAAAAGCTATTCTGTAAGCCAGTCTACCGCATTTACAACATCGACAGTAACTGTATCAAGTTGCACTGATTCACTTTCTTGATTCAAAACAATGATACATGCTCTTGTGCAGTTTAGTTCATTACAGGCTTCTTTGATTGCACGG
>JAILNT010000385.1 GCA_024691265.1 Treponema sp.
TATCTTAATAAGCCGGGCAGAAGAAAGAGGTCTTTCGCATGATGAAGCTGTGCTTGAAGCTTTTCAAATGATGACTGCAGGAAATTAATTTAAGAGGAGGTATTGCACTATTATTCTTACGGTTAAAATCTAAAAATCCTGTGTTTTTTCCCATTTTAATTACTCTCCTCTTAAATTAATTTCCTGCAGTCATCATTTGAAAAGCTTCAAGCACAGCTTCATCATGCGAAAGACCTCTTTCTTCTGCCCGGCTTATTAAGATAAGCATCTTTTGATAATCATTTGGCACAATTTTTTTGAAATGTGGAATGTAAGAATCAAAATCTTTTAATATCCTCTTTCCTAATGCAGAATCAGTTTCTTTGGTATGACGTTCTATAAGCTGTTTTAGTAAAGTTATATCATGCTTATCATTTACTTCTGTCATAGTAACGAGTTGTTTGTTTAGTCTTAAATATAAGTCATGTTTCTTGTCGAGGACATAAGCAATACCACCACTCATACCGGCTGCGAAGTTTCGACCTGTAGGACCTAGAATAACTGCTGTTCCTCCTGTCATATATTCAAGCCCATGGTCGCCACAGCCTTCTACAACAACAGTTGCACCAGAATTTCTTACACAGAATCTTTCTCCTGCTATTCCATTTATAAAAGCAGAACCACTCGTAGCTCCAAATAAAGCTACATTACCTATTATTATGTTTTCCTCAGCCTTGTACTGTGCATTTTTTGGAGGATAGACTACGATTTTTCCGCCACTTAAACCTTTACCAAGATAATCGTTTGCATCACCTTCAATTTTTAGAGTAAGACCTTTTGGAATAAAGGCACCAAAAGATTGTCCTCCACCACCTTTACAATTTACAATAAAGCTGTCGTCATCTAATTTTTCTCCAAATCTTTTTTGGATTTCAGAACCTAAAATAGTTCCTACAGTTCTATTTGTACTTGATATATCAATATCGATAGTTGCTTTTTTTGATTTTGCAAGAGCTTTTTCAAATTTCTTCAACAAAATGCTTTCGTCAATTGTCGATTCAAGTTTGAAATCATATACATCACCAGGAATAAAATGTTGTTTTTCATTTTCTTTTGGTTTAAATCCTATAATATTGCTCATATCGAGAAGGGCAGCCCTTGAAGCCGGACTTTTTTCTTTTAATTTAAGTAAGTCCGTACGACCTACCATTTCATTAATAGAATGAAGACCTAACTTTGCCATAATTTCTCTAAGTTCTTGAGCAATAAATCTCATGAAATTTTCTACATATTCAGGTTTACCCTTAAATCTTTTTCTAAGTTCTGAATTTTGAGTCGCAACACCAAAAGGACAAGTATCAAGATTACATACTCTCATCATCATACAGCCCATTGTTACAAGTGGTGCCGTAGCAAAACCAAATTCTTCTGCACCAAGTAAGGAAGCAATTGCAACATCTCTACCGCTCATAAGTTTTCCGTCAGTTTCAATTACAACCCTTGAACGAAGTCCATTTTGAATAAGAGTCTGGTGTGTTTCTGCAAGCCCTAATTCCCAAGGAAGACCTGCATGATGTATAGAACTTATAGGAGCTGCACCTGTTCCTCCGTCATGACCTGAAATAAGAATTACTTGTGCACCGGCTTTTGCAACTCCTGCTGCTATAGTTCCAACTCCGGCTTCTGATACAAGTTTTACAGAAATACGGGCTTTGCGGTTTGCATTTTTCAAATCATATATAAGTTGTGCTAAATCTTCGATAGAATAAATATCGTGGTGAGGAGGAGGCGAAATAAGTGCTACTCCGGGTGTTGCATAACGTGTTTTTGCAATCCATGGATAAACTTTTTTCCCTGGAAGATGCCCACCTTCACCAGGTTTTGCACCTTGAGCCATCTTGATTTGTATTTCTTTTGCACTTAAAAGATATTCTTCAGTTACACCAAAACGACCAGATGCAACCTGTTTTATTGCACTATTGTATTCAGTTCCTAATCTTTCAGGCTTTTCTCCACCTTCTCCAGAGTTAGATTTTCCATGCAAATGATTCATGGCAACAGCCATACATCTGTGAGCTTCTTCAGAAATAGAACCGTAAGACATAGCTCCGGTTTTAAATCTTTGTACTATGTTGTCAACACTTTCTACTTCTTCTATAGGTATTTCTTTTCCTTCCTGGAAATTAATATCCAACATAGCTCTTAATGTGTGAGGGTGTTCTTTTGAATCTACAAGAGCTGTATATTCTTTGAATTTTTTATAATCGCCTTTTTGAGTTGCTTCTTGCAAAGTAATTATTGTTTCAGGATTATAAAGATGGTCTTCACAGTTAGGACCTCTTTTTAATTTATGATTTCCAACACTATCAAGATGAGTATCAACAGTTAAACCAAGTGGGTCATAAGCTTGGTTATGGCGATAATTTACATCTTCTTCTATTTCTTTTAGACCAATGCCACCAACACGGCTTGTGGTATTTGTAAAGTATTTATCTATTACGTCTTTTGCAATGCCTACAGCTTCAAATATCTGTGCAGATTGGTATGACTGAATAGTTGAAATACCCATTTTTGCAGCGATTTTAACAATACCGTTTAATATTGCTTTATTAAAATCATCTATAGCTGTGTGATAATCTTTATCAAGCATTTTTTTATCGATAAGTTCTGCGATACATTCATGTGCAAGATAAGGATTTACGGCTCTGGCTCCATAGCCCAATACCATAGCGGCTTGATGTACATTACGTATTTCTGCACTTTCAAGAATTATAGATACAGCAGTTCGCTTTTTTGTACGGATAAGATGATGTTCTACAGCACTTACTGCAAGTAGAGATGGTATAGCTACATGGTTTTCATCAACACCTCTATCAGAAAGTACTATTATATTTGTTCCATTATGATATTCTCTATCTACAGAAACAAACAGTTCATTTATAGCATTTTCAAGAGAAGTATTTTTATAATAAAGTAAGGAAATTGTAGCAACTTTAAATCCTGTTTTATTTAGAGCCTTTATTTTTAATAAATCAACACCTGTTAAAATAGGATTGTTTATTTCAAGTACAGTACAGTTTTTACTTTCTGGCTTTAATAAGTTACCATCAGAACCTAAATAAATTGTTGTATCTGTAACAATCTTTTCTCGCAATGAATCTATAGGAGGGTTTGTAACTTGTGCAAAAAGTTGTTTGAAATACGAAAATAAATCTGGGTGCTTTTCAGACATTACAGCTAAAGGTGTATCAATTCCCATTGAAGCTGTAGGTTCTGCACCATTTTTTGCCATTGGTAAAATAATCTCATTTACATCTTCATAATTCCAGCCAAAAGCTTTATAAAGAATATCTCTTTGTTCCTGGCTTGATGTAGCTATTTTTTTATTTGGAATAGCGAGTTCTTGTAAATGAAGAAGATTCTGATTAAGCCATTCTCCATAAGGATATAGATTTGCATAATAATCTTTGCATTCTTTATCTGATATAAGTCTTTTTTGTACTGTATCAACAAGAAGTATTCTTCCTGGCATTAATCTTGATTTTTTTACAATATTTTCTTCAGGAATATCAAGAACGCCAACTTCAGAAGCAAGGATAAGAGTATTATCTTTTGTAATATAATATCTAGATGGACGAAGACCATTTCTGTCCAGTGTTGCTCCTAATAAGTCTCCATCACTAAAAAGAATAGCTGCAGGTCCGTCCCAAGGTTCCATCATTGTAGCCCAATAATGGTAAAAATCTTTTTTTTCGCTATTCATTGTGTTGTCATTTTTCCAAGGTTCTGGAATACATATCATTACTGCTAAAGGAAGTGGCATTCCATTCATTACAAGAAATTCCAGCGTGTTATCTAACATTGCAGAATCTGAACCTGATGTATTTATAGCCGGAAGTATTTTTCTCACATTTTCATAATCTAAAGTAGGGGAGGCTATAGTTTCTTCTCTAGCTAACATTCTATCAACGTTACCGCGAATAGTATTTATTTCACCATTATGAGCAATAAAACGATTTGGGTGAGCCCTTTCCCAGCTAGGATTTGTATTTGTACTAAATCTTGAATGAACAATTGCTAGTGCAGATGTATAATCTTCAGACTGTAAATCATTGTAGAAAATACGAAGTTGTTTTACAAGAAACATACCTTTATAAACTATTGTTCTTGATGAAAGAGAAGCAACGTAAGTGTGAAGAATAGATTGTTCAAATTGTCTTCTTAATATATATAACTTTCTATCAAAATCTACACCTTTTTTTATATTTTCTGGTTTACCAACAAAAGCCTGAACTATAACAGGCATACAATCTTTTGCTCTTTGTCCTAGAATATCAGCATTTGTAGGAACATTTCTCCAGCCAAGGAATTCGAGACCTTCTTTTTTTGTGAGAAATTCAAACATCTTTTTTGCTTGAGCTCTTATAAGAGAATCTGATGGAAAGAAAAACATTCCAACTCCATATTCTCTTTCATTTCCTATTGTTATTCCTATTTCGGCTGTAGCTTTTTTGAAGAATCTGTGAGAAATCTGTAGCATAATTCCAACACCATCACCAGTTTCTCCTGTTGCATCTTTTCCAGCTCTGTGTTCTAGCTTTTCTACAATACTAAGAGCATCTGTTACGATTTTTCTTGAAGCACGACCATCAATATTTACTATGGCACCGATACCACAATTATCATGTTCGAAGGATTCATCGTACAATGTTTTGTTATTGTTAACCATAAGAGTGTCCCCCTGTGCAAAAAAAAAATGACGCTTGATAAGAGACACTGCACCCGTAGTCTTTAGACACGGATAGTGCGTCTTATCAAACGTCATTGTTTGGATATTCAACAATATACAAAAAAATGTATTTTTATGCAATACTTTAATAATAATTATTATCTTTAATAATTTGAAATATTTATTTTGCTTTTGCCATAAGTTCTTCGTAATGCTTTTTTGCAGATTCTAAAGCTTTTTCTTTATCATACAATTGTAAAATTTTATTTTTATTTCCTTTATGGATTTTTTCATAAAAAATGCCGTTTCGATAGCTATATTCATAGAATCTTCCGCCTATTTGGAAGCCAAAAGATATGGTTTTGTAATTTTTTAAATTATCAAAATAATTTCCCATATCACCGATTTCAGAATTTTTAACAACATCTACTTTATAATCGTTTTTTTTCACATAGAAAAAAATACCTTTTTTTCTTGAGTTTTTATATAAAAGATTAAAATCAGATTTTAAAATGGCAGGATTTATAATAATTATAAAAACAATAGCAACAGCAAATATAGAAAGTAATACATTTATTATGATATCTTCTAGTAAGTCATTTTTTATAAAAGAATAACCATCATCGCCTATAAATACTGTAATTTGTTGACCTTTGTGATATTTCTTTATATCCCTAAAAAAAGTATCCTGTAATGTCATTGAACCTGTTACATTCATACCATCTTTTTCATATTGAAAAGTTATATCTTTCCAGTGAGCTTTATAAGAACCTTTTGATACAATATCGACTATATTTGCCTGAGTTTCAGTATGGTAAATTGCAAGTTTTATATCTTTTACCATTGAAGACATAGAAAAAGCTCCCATTATACCCATAACAATAATACATAATATGAAAAATAAGGCAGATTGAAATTTTGATAATCCTTTTTTATGTTTAGCCATCTCTTTTTTCCTCGTTTTTTAATAATAAAACATTTAATTGAAGTTTGAACAGATGAATTTTACTAGTATTTTTAATATATTTTAGAAAAAATAAATAAAATTGTATTTCTGTGGCTTGAATTTGTTTTTAACTTCCTATAGTATTCTAAATACTTACCGGAATCGCCGTTAAGAAGGATGTGATACACAATGGCAACAATCATGATTGATGATGCTGAAAACCTTGAAAAGGCAATCAAACGCTTCAAGCGCATGGTTGAAAAGGAAGGCATTATTCGTGAATTCAAGAAGCGCGAGTACTTTGTAAAGCCTTCTGCAACTCTTCATCAGAAGAAGACAACTCTTGAGCGTAAGCTCTTGAATAAGAAGCGCAAGTCAGAAAAGAAGGATTACTAGTTTTTCTAGTATCGATCTTATATTGATATTGTGTATGAAAACTCCCTGTTATAAGGGAGTTTTTTTTATTTATATGATTATTAGAGTGAAAAAAATAGGACACTTTTTGAAGTGCCCTATTTTTATAATTTTATAGTTTTATAGTTTATAGAAAATTACTTTCTCTTAAGATATTTAATACTGTCTAATGCAACAGCCGCAATGATAATCAAACCTTTAATTACGAATTGTAAGTTTGTATCAATTTTCAAGAATGTAAGACAGTAAGTTAAACTTGTGAAGATTATAACACCTATAGCAGCTCCTCCGATTTTACCAATACCGCCGTTGAATGAAATTCCACCAACAACACAGGCTGCAATTGCGTCCATTTCAAAACCCTGTCCTGTACCTGCACTTGCATTTGCACGGAAAGCTTCAAGGAAAGCACCACAGCCGTAGAAAATACCAGCCATGATGAATACTCCCATTGTTACCCAGAATACACTGATACCACTTACACTAGCAGCTTCTGCATTTCCACCGACTGCATACATGTTTTTTCCGAATGTAGTTTTGTTCCATATAAACCATGCAACAATAATTGCGATTATTGCCGGTATTATAAGTTTAGGAAATGAAATGTAAGGAGTTAATTGCCATCTTCCGCCTATTAAGTCCTTAATATCGGCATCAATAGAACCTACAGGAGTTCCTGTTGTTCCGAAAAATAAAAGACCATAAATTACAAGCTGAGTTGCAAGAGTAGAAACGAATGGGTGAATCTTTAGTTTTGCTGTGAAAAATCCTGCAAAAGCACAGAAGAATGTACAGCACACAATAGAAAGAATAAGGGCCATAGCAATTCTCACACCTGTAGGAAGAGCAGTAAAATCCCAAGGTCCCATATTGAAGAATTTAACAATGTTAACACCAGGGTGCAATATAAGACCTGTAATAACAGAACCAATTGCAACCATACGACCTACACTCAAGTCTGTACCGGCAAGAAGAATTAAGCCTGCAACACCCAATGCATAGAACATACGGGTAGATGACTGTTCAAGAATTGAGAATATATTTGAAATGGTAAGAAGATTTCCAGCTCCTGTAGATGGGGCAATTGCTATACAAATAATAAAGAAGAGAAGAATAGCAAGGTAAAGACCATTATCAAGTAAAAATTTTGAAAGCTTAAAATTATTTACATAGTTTTTGAAATTGAGCTGAGTATCTTCAATTATATTACTATTTCCGTTTCTAAGATTTCTATTTATTTGAACATGGTCTGTAAAAGCCTGTCTTTTTGCATCTTTACATCTGCCGACTTCTGTCTGCATACGATTTTTTGCATCAAATAAGGCTGATTTTAATTCATAAGAAGCAGTTTCTTTGTCCATATCATTTTTAGCTTCAGCAATTTTCTTTTCTGCATCGCTCTTTATTTTCTGGACATTTTCAAAATATGCAGCCTTTATTTTTGCAATTTCAGAATCTTGAATAGCATCTATTTCTGAAATGTATTTTTTTGAAATTACATTTGCATAGCTAATAGCAGCTTTTGTAATTTCTTTATCAATTGCAGCATTTTCATTTTGAACTTTTTTTGCATCAAGAATAGAGTTTGAATATTCTTCAATCATTTTTGCTTTTACATCATAGTCAAGCATCTTATTCTTTTTTGCAGCTGCAATTTTCTGTTTCAAATCTAAGATTTTATTTATACCGTCTTTTCTAAGTTCGTATAAACTATCTTGATATGACTTTATAAGTTCATCATCATAAAGACTCTTTAATCCTAAAGAATCTAAGTTTGCAATTTCTGCTTTGCGTTTTTCACTCTGTTTAGCAAGTGTTTCTATATCTGCCATTATTTAATTCTCCATGATTATAGATATTTGTTAGAAAGACGAAGAAGAGCTTCCTGGTCAGTATCTTTTGTATCAACTATACCAGCAAGTTTATGGTTTGACATAACGCCGATTCTATTTGTAATGCCTAAAATTTCAGGCATTTCACTTGAAACAACGATAATTGTTTTACCTTCTTTTGCCATTTGTATAATGAGTTGATAGATTTCATATTTCGCACCAACATCAATACCTCTTGTAGGTTCGTCAAGCAAAAATACATCAGGTTCTCTTTCAAGCCATTTTCCAATAATAACTTTTTGCTGATTTCCACCACTTAAAGAAGTTATTAATTCATCTGCGGAAACACATTTTGTATGCATTCTCTTTATTTCACGATTTGCAGCATCTTTCATCTTTTTTGAAGAAAGAATACCAGCTGTTTTATAACTGTCTAGATTTGTTATTGTTGTGTTGAATTCAATGCTTGATTTACCAAACATACCATTCAATTTTCTTTCTTCTGTTACAAGTGCAAAATTATAATCCATTGCATCTTTCGGAGATTTAAAGCGAAGTTTTCTTCCATCTAGTATAATTTCTCCGGTTGCAATAGTGCGTATACCAAAGATAGATTCAAGAAGTTCACTTCTTCCAGCTCCAACAAGACCATATAGACCAAAAATTTCGCCTTTTTTAACTTTAAATGAAATATCTTCTAGATGAGGTTCATATTTTGTAGACAGATTTCGTATTTCAAGATAATCTGCTCCAGGTGTATTATCAACATCTGGGAAACGCTTATCCAAAGAACGTCCTACCATGGCTGAAATAAGCTTATCCATAGCAGTTTCTTTTATAGCTGAAGTGTAAACCATATTTCCATCACGAAGAACAGATACTTCATCACAGATATGGAAAATTTCGTCCATCTTGTGAGAAATATATACAAAGGCAACACCTTTTTCTTTTAAAGTTCTTATAATCGAAAATAATTTATTTACTTCAGGCTCTGTTAAAGATGAAGTAGGCTCATCTAATACAATTATCTTTGCATTGTAAGAAACTGCTTTTGCAATTTCTACCATCTGGCGTTGAGAAACTGACATTGTTCTCATTATTGTATTAGGATTTACACTCATATTCAGAGAAGCAAACAGTTTACTGCTTTCCTGGAACATCTTTTGTTCATCAATAACGCCGAATCTAGTAGGATATCTGCCTAAAAAAAGGTTGTCTGTAACAGAACGGTCTAAACACTGATTCAATTCCTGATGAACCATTGCAACACCATTTTCAAGTGCTTCTTTTGGATTTTTAAAATCTATTGGTTTTCCATCAAGGAAGATTTGACCTTCATCTTTTGCATATATACCAAACAGACATTTCATCATAGTAGATTTGCCGGCACCGTTTTCTCCCATGAGTCCCATTACAGTACCTTTTTTTACTGTTAAATCTATGCTGTTTAATACTTTATTTTTAGCAAAGGATTTTGAAAGGTTTTTCAATTCAAGTACATTATCACTCATTTTCTTTCCGTTTTCCCTTAGTTAAAAAATTAGTGTGTTTTTTTTAGTATTGTAAAAAAAAGAACCTGTAAAAATTAATTTTATTTCTACAGGCCCTTTTTGCTAGTATTTTATAAATTACTAGCATGTATAAAATTAGTTGTACTTGAGCTTATCTGTATAATCACGACCAGAATTTGTTTTAACCATATTGATTGCATAAGCATCATAGTTATTAAGATTTGTAAATCTGTCGAGACATGAAGCTTCGTTCTGACCATCGCCCTGTACTATTGTAAGGTCAAGGTTCAAAAGAGGAGCATAGTACTGTAATGCAGGAAGATAAGATGAAGAAAGGAAGTTATCTGCTGAATTGTAAATAGAAAGAATTACCTTCTTCTTTTCAGCATTTGTCTGCTTGATACCACTATCACGAGTACCAGCTGTGTAGTTCTTCCAGTTATCACCATTTACGCCAGCATTCTGTGCAAGAACAGCTTTTGTTTCAGGAATGTAATCTACTGCTGCAGAAATCTTGTTACCATACTGGTCTGGTTCTGAAATACCTTTCTTGTATACATCATCACCTGTAAGACCGTCTAAGAGGTTTCTTATAACCTGTAATGTAGCTGTAGCCTGTGCATCTACGTTCTGAGAAACTGTTCCTGTAAGTTTACCATTTCCGATAGCTTCGATTGCATCTGCATTTGCATCGTATCCGAAAATTGGAACTCCTGCAGGATAGTTAGAAGCCTGTAAACAACCCATAGCCATACCATCGTTGTTTGATACAACCATATCAATTTTGTCTTTGAACTTTTCAACCCAAACACCAATTGATTCAGTTGCTGCATTTGCGTTCCATGTTGTACCGTCAGAACCAGTCATGAATTTACCTTCAAGTTCTACAACTTTGAGGTCTTTTCCACCAATGGTTACTTTACCTTCTTTTGTCTTTCCTGAATCATAAGAACCATCCCATGTTCCTAATGCTTCACGAATACCTCTTGTACGTGCCTGAGAGTCATTGTGACCTGCATCACCCATACATAGAACATAACCCAAAATGCCATCACCGTTTCTATCGATTTTTGATGCATCTTGACCTGCAAGCCAGTCTACGATAAGCTTACCTTGAACAGTACCACCACCGGCACTGTCGAAGCCGACATAGTATGTCTTGTCATTCCAGTTCATTGAATCCATGTCGATTTTTCCGCTTGTTGGATCAGATGGCTGTCTGTTAAAGAATACAAGAGGTTTGTCCTTGTTAAGTGTAACTGCAGGCTTATTTGAAGCCTCGTTTTTTGAACATCCTGTCAAACCTGCTATGCCGACTACTGCCATAGCAACCATAGAAGCTGCGATTGCTTTTTTCATCATAACCCCCTAATGAAATGCAAACATTTTTATTGATATGTTAGTATGTTAAGCCCAGTTTTTTCATCTGTCAATTTTTTTTTGAAAATAATTGAAATAATGTCTTTATGCTTTTATAATCGCCGCATACAAAATGTATATATTAATTTGAGGTAAATGATATGAACTTAAAAAATCTTGATTCTTATTCTGATTATATCGCAGAAAAGACAAAAGAACTACTTTCCATCGATTCTCCAACAGGTTATACAGATAATGCTGTTTTATGGGTAAAAAAAGAATTTGAATCACTTGGTTATAAATCCTCTGTAACAGTAAAAGGGGGTGTTCTTGTAGAGCTTGGAGGAAAAGATATTAATAATGGAATTTTGCTTGAAGCACATACAGATACCTTAGGAGCTATAGTATCTTCAATAAAATCTACAGGCAGACTTTCTCTCTCTCCTCTTGGAGGCATGAATGCAAATAATGCTGAAACAGAAAATGTTCGTGTTGTTACTAAATTTGATGGAATATACGAAGGCACTTGTCAGCTTACTAATGCTTCTATTCATGTTAATGGAAAGTATGATGAAACAAGACGTTCATGGGATACTGTAGAAATTGTCCTTGATGAAGATGTTTCAAGTAAAGATGACGTTAAAAAATTAGGAATTTCTGTTGGAGATATAGTTTGTTTTGAGCCTAACACACGTATAACAAAAAATGGTTATATAAAAAGCAGATTTCTTGATGATAAATTAAGTGTTGGAATTCTTTTGGCTTATGCAAAATATTTAAAAGATAATAATATTGTACCAGAAAGGGCTGTTTATGTACATGTAACAGTATATGAAGAAGTTGGACATGGCGGTTGTGCTTCTGTTCCTGCAGGTGTTACTGAAGCCATTTCTGTAGATATGGGCTGCGTTGGAGAAGGTCTTACTTGTACAGAAAAACAGGTTTCTATTTGTGCAAAAGATAGCCATGGACCTTATTCTTACAGCCTTGTAAAAGCTTTAATACAGGCAGCTCGTGATACTGATGCTGATTATGCAGTTGATGTATATCCTCATTATGGAAGCGATGTAGAAGCAACTTTATCTGCCGGATATGATATAAAACATGGTCTTATTGGCTCTGGAGTATATGCAAGTCATGGATATGAAAGAAGTCATAAGAAGGGTGCAGAAAATACATTAAGAGTTTTGTTGGGATATATAAAATAATGCCATCGAGTCTTTATCATCTTAATGTTGCATATTTAATAGCACAGGCAGATAAATCTTTATATACTCCTGAATATTTTTTAGGAGCCATAGCTCCAGATTGTGTAAATCTTAATGGCTTTGCTCCGAAAAATATTCGCTGGCAAGCTCATAATAGAGCTATAGACCTTGATAAATGGGAAGAAAACGTTTACCAGCTTTATAAAAAAGAAAAATACGGAGCTATAGATTCTGTTCAGTTTAATGATTTTCTTTTAGGCTTTGTTACTCATATTTTTACTGATATACAGGCAGATAGAATTGAAGATACAGTTAGGGCAGATATGATGCAAAAGTATCCTGATTCTCCTGATGAATATAAACTTTATTCTAGTCAAATAAAGTTATATGAGTATAGTCAGCTTGATAGTGAATGGTGGAAAGATACTGTTTCAAAGCTTTCTGTTGCACATGCATTTTCTGTTAACAATTTAAAATCTTTAGATGTTTTTGACTGGCGAAATTTTGTCTTAGCTGATTATAAGCAAAAGCAAAAAACAGAATACGATTTGATTACTCCAGAAATTATACAAAAAGTTGCATGGAAAGTGCTTGATAAGATTTCAAACCTAAAATAAAAGATTTTTTTTATGCCTTGTAAATTTTTTATAATTTTACAAGGCTTTTTTTTATATATAAAAAGGAATTATATTCTTTATGAATTATTTTCAAGAAAAAAATAAAAAAATATCAAAAAAAATGACTTTTACTACTAGACAAAAAATATTGGTTCTGATATATTAATATACGTTCACGACAAATGAACGACAACTTAACTAAGTATGGTCGGTTAGCTCAGCTGGTACGAGCGTCTGGTTTACACCCAGAATGTCGGGAGTTCGATCCTCTCACCGACCACTACATCGGGATGTAGCGCAGCTGGTAGCGCGTCTGGTTTGGGACCAGGATGTCGCAGGTTCAAATCCTGTCATCCCGACTAAGAGCTTCACTTAATGTGAAGCTCTTTTTTTTATTCTTTAAAACTTTTCTTTTTAAAATATTATCTTGTCAATAATATTTCTCAATAGGTCAATTATTTTCATTTTATTCTTGCATAACTAATATCATTTTTGTATATTCGTTTAGGTTAGCTTTATCTAACCTTTCTATAAATAGGAGTATCTAAAATGGCTACTAGAAGAGGTCCACGTTTTAAGGAATGTAGAAGACTGGGAGTAAATGTCTGCGGACATCCAAATGCAATGAAAAGGGCAAATAGTCCTGCATTCAAAAGAACACATAAAATCTCAGAATACGGACTACAGCTTATTGAAAAACAAAAAATCAAGGCATATTACGGAATTATGGAGAAGCAGCTTGCTCGTTATTTTAAGCAGGCTTTGAAATCTGAAGGAAAAACAGGTTCTGCACTTATTATTTCTCTTGAATGTCGGCTTGATAATCTTGTATATCGTTTAGGTTTTGCAAATTCAATTAGAATGGCAAGACAAATGGTTACACACAAACATTTTCTTGTAGATGGAAAGTGTATTAACATTCCTTCTTATGCTGTAACTGTTGGACAGACAATAACTTTAACAGAAAAAGCAAAGAAAAATAGCTATTTCAAAGAAAAGTTCTTGGCATACAACAAGGCAAAACTTGATTACATCGAACGCGATGAAGAAAATTTTTCAGGAAAGCTTATTTCTGCACCACAGCGTGAGAAAATACCGGTAGAAATCAATGACCAGATGGTTGTAGAATTCTACTCGAAGTAATTTTATTAAATAAAATAAATTTGCTGCCTACTTGCTTATTTATTTTTTAATTTCCTTAATCTTGAACTGTCAGGACGGATTAAAGAACTCTTTTTCGGCAGGAGAGATATTTTTACTCTTCTGCCATTTTTTTTAGGAGATGATGAAATGTGTGAAAGCGAACTTTATACAAGTTCTAGTGAAACATTAGTGAAGTATGATTTTATAGCAAAACTGTTGAAGCTCGAAAAAAAAGACAAAGATATAAACATGCGTCTTTTAAATGATGCATTTAAAGATATAGAATGCTATCTTAATCTTGATTTAGAAAATATGTACAATCCAATGTCATTTCCTGAAGAGTTAAAAGAAGCTGTTGTTGCACAGTTCATTAAGAAACATAGCATGTATAAAAGAGCTGCAGATTATGCTACAGGCGATGATATTGATGATGTACTTGAAAGAAAATTTGATAGCGGAGAAATTGATTTTGATGAATTCTTTGCCGAATTTTCGGATATAAGTGCTGATATTCTTAAACTTCTTAGTCCTTATATGAATAAAACAGAATGTTCTGGTGATTGTGAAAATTGTACAAGTTGTTCTTCTGATAAGAAGACGGCATAATTATTAAACACTTTATTACCGTTGACTTTATTAAGTATATTTGCATAATTCTATCGCATAATTAGTAAAGAAAAACGATTATAAAGGGGTGAAAAATGGAAACAAAGTCTGGCAAAAAGATTTCAATCCTTGATTCTACATTGAGAGATGGAGCTCAGGGAGAAGGGATTAGTTATTCTGTACAGGATAAGATACATATTGTCCAGGCTTTGGACGAGCTTGGAGTTTCTTTTATAGAAGCTGGAAATCCTGGTAGTAATCCTAAAGATATGGAGTTTTTTCAGGAAGCAAAAAAGCTCCAGTTAAAAAATGCAAAACTGGTTGCTTTTGGTTCAACAAGAAGAAAAGATTCTTCTTGTGCAGAAGATTCCAATCTTCAAAGTCTTCTTTCTGCAGAAACAGAAAATGTAGTAATATTTGGAAAATCATGGGATTTTCAGGTAACAGATATACTTCATGCTACATTAGAAGAAAATCTTGAAATGATAAAAGATACCTGTTCCTATTTGTGTAAGCATAATAGAACTGTAATCTATGATGCAGAGCATTTTTTTACAGGTTATAAAAATAATAAAGAATATGCAATGAAAACTTTACAGGCTGCTGTTGATGGAGGTGCAAGCGTATTGTGCCTTTGTGAGACAAAAGGCGGCTGTATGTGTGGCGAATGTAAAAAAATAGTAGAAGATGTAGTAAAAGTTTTTGGAAAGCCATGTACTATAGGTATTCATACCCATAATGACTGCGGGCTTGCTGTTGCAAATACACTTCTTGCTGTAGAAGCTGGTGCTAGCCATGTACAGGGAACTTTGCTTGGCTTTGGTGAAAGAACAGGAAATGCTAATCTTTCTTCAATAATCCCTAATTTACAGCTCAAAATGGGCTATTCTTGTATTGAAGATGAAAATATAAAAAAGCTTACTTTGATAAGCCGTCGTGTTGCAGAAATAACAAACATGGCTATAGAACCTGGCATGCCTTATGTAGGTCCAAGTGCCTTTGCTCATAAGGCTGGTATGCATATTGATGCAGTGTTAAAAAATCCAGCAGCTTATGAACATATTGAGCCTGAGTCAGTAGGAAATAATCGTGTGTTCTTAATGAGTGAAGTTGCAGGACGTTCTATGATAATTGAAAAGATAAGCAAGTTTGACCCTAGTATTACCAAAAACAGTCCTGTTGTAGCTGATATTGTAAAGAGGGTAAAAGACCTTGAACACGATGGATATCAATTTGAAGGTGCTGATGGTAGCTTTGAGCTTCTTGTTCGTAAAGCTATTGGAAAATACAGTCCTTTCTTCAAGCTTCATTATTATAGAACAAGTGGAGAACTTCCTCGTCTTGAAAAAGGTATAACTTCTTTTGCACAGTTAAAAGTTGAAGTTGACGGTGAAATAGAAATTACAGCAGGAGAAGGAGACGGTCCTGTAAATGCATTGGATACAGCTTTAAGACGTGCCTTAGAAAGATTTTACCCTGATGTAAAGAATATAAGGCTTACAGACTATAAAGTTCGTGTCTTAGACGGAAAGAGTGCAACCGCAAGCCGTGTACGTGTACTTATAGAAAGTTCAGATGGATTTTCTCACTGGACAACTGTAGGAGTTTCTAGTGACGTGATGGAAGCCAGCTGGCTTGCTCTCGTAGACA
>JAILNT010000391.1 GCA_024691265.1 Treponema sp.
CACATTCTTTTTTTATTTTATAAATGGTCCCAATGGAACCATGCAGAATTATCAGAAGATTTATTATCAGTTTTTGAATCTTTATTTGAGAACGAGAATATAGAAGCAATACTTCTTTTAATTCCACTTGCAGCAGAAAATAATATTAATATTCCGATTAATGGCAGCCATAGAATTATGTTGAGACCAAACAATAATGTTATTACAGAGAATATTAATAACAAAAAGGCACTTCCTTTTGACATCTTATATGTCTGTTTATTGTCTTTATCATTTGACGAATAGTAGTAATAGCGTCTACCTGTATTCTGTGTATTATAACGATTCTGCTGTTCTCTAAACCATCTGGCAAATTCTTCATTAGTGAATGTATAATCTGAATATTCTTCAGTGTTCTGTGTATTATATGAATTGGCAGTTTGCTCATTCCCATATACAGAAGCTGTATCGTACTGTCTTCTTTTTGTTTCATCTCCTAATACATCATAGGCTGCACTGATTTTTTTGAACATTTCTTCGGCTTCTTTGTTATTAGGGTTTCTGTCCGGATGGTATTTGAATGCTAATGTTCTATATGCTTTCTTTATTTCGTCTGCAGAAGCGTTTTTATTTACGCCTAATACTTCATACAAATCATTCATCTAAGATTGCCCTCCTGTGCTAAAAGCTTGTTATTTGTAAGTTTTACATATTTATTTTGCCTACATAAATAAAAATACACATTTACTTTAAATGTTACAAGTTAGTAAATATAACTTTCAGTTATTTCTAAGAATTACCCATGTGGCACCATTTCCGCCCATGTATCTGTCTGGGTGACCAGAAGAACCTAATCTTTCATCTTGCTCTATGAATGTTTTTACCATACTGGAGAGAACTGGGTCATTGGTTTTTGAATGGTTCCCTTTTCCATGTATAATGAGAATTTTCTTTAAACCTCTACTTTCACAATCGCCTACAAAAGAATTTAATTTAGCCCATGCTTCATCTCTTGAAAGACCATGAAGGTCAATTCTTGCTTCTGGCGTCATATTTCTTATGTATTCACGACTTCTCATCTTTAGACTTTCGTTGTATTCATCTGCGACTGCATCTTTATCAACTGTTCCATATCTTCTAAGCCATGCTTCCATAGGATTTATTTCTTTTTTTGCATCAGCCTTCATTTGCTGTTCGTAAGAATATCCCTGTCTCATAGCTTCTTTTTCTTCTTTTGTAGGTGCATTTGCCTTTTTATGAGAAACTTGAGGTCCTTTCTGTTGCTGTTTTTTTGAAGATTTTTTTGATTCTTCGTCCCATTGAGCTAAAATGTCTCCAAAATCCATTTCTTTTTCTCCCTGCTGTTATTATTTTTCAGCATTATCTTCTTTTGCATCGTTGTCAATTGTATTTTTTATACTAAGCGGATATATAGTATTTTTAGGAACCCAGCCTTCGATATTATTCATTCTAATATATACCCATTTCTCTGTCTTTTCTACGACTTGAACTCTACTTCCTCCTCTTATGTAAAATGAGGTCTTTAAATCTTCTTCAGGAATAGGATAGACTTCTCCTCCTATATATATAGCATAAGGTGAAAGTTGTTTGTATGTAAAAATGCTAAAGCTTATTATCGCTATTGTAAAAAAGATAATAAGTAAAACTGCAATATTTTTTGCTTTTAGATTTAATGCAATTATAGCGGCTATAACAAGTATTGCAGAGATAATTGCTAATATTAAAGGTAATAATACAGATGGTTCATTTTCCCCTGATACTATACCCATTGCTTCTTCTACTTGATTACGATATTTTGCTATATTACTAAAAGGAAGTTTTTTTCGTTCTTCTGAACGAAGGTGAGCTATTTGCTCAATTCTTTTTTCATCAGGGTCAACTATTATTTTTTCTTGCTCATCTTGTACAGGAGATTCAAAGGCATAAGCAAAATTTTCATCTAAACTTTCTTTTTCTTCTGCTTGTGAATTCTCTATATTGTTTGTATCAATTACATCTACAAAAAAAGGAGTTAGAGATAGGTTATATTTCATTCCGTTATAAGAAATTACTACTAAATCTATTTTTGGAAATGAACAACGACCTTTTATTAATGGTGTCCATTCAAATTTTATTACAGGTACTTTTTCAGGTGATAATGATTTCCCTTTTGTAGATGACATATCTGTTATAGAATAGCGTTCTATTTCTTTAAAAAGAGCATTTTCAGGTATATTCCAATTTATATTGGGAATATGTGTTGCATATTTTGAATAAATTGTGAATGTTACAGCTTCTCCTGCCTTGAAAACAGTTTCTTTATTTATACCTTTATCAAAGCTAAATGTTACTTCTGGCTGAAGTTTTGCCGGAGATTCTGTTACTGTTATTGCTTGAAATATGGAAAGTTTCTTTTTTCCATTTATTATAAGTTCTCCTGATGGAATGTTGTATTCACCTTCATTAAAAAATGAAAACCATACTTGTATTAATGTTCCTGATTCTCCGTTAGGCTGAACAGAAACAGTCTTTTTTGAAGAAAGACAATAAACGCCCTCAGGTAGTTTTTCTGCTACTGTAAATTGCACTTTTGATGCAGCTATATCTTTTAAAAAAAGAGAATACTGGCATTCTGTTCTTGTAAAGATGTACTCTGAGTCAGTTTTAAAGATATAAACTGCTGGTTGTTCTTCATTTTCTGCAAATAAAAAGTTTGTAGCTATGAATAATATAAATATATTTAGAAGTCTTCTGCTCCATTTGAAGAATCTTCTGTTTGCTGATTTATCCATTGTTTTTTATCATTCTCCTGTATAACCGAAAATACTGCATCTTCCACTGTCTTTGATGATGGTGTAGAAGAAACAGGTGTAACTTGTGTTTGTCCTTCATGTGCCATAACATCTTTTTGCTGGTTTGAAAGTTCCAGGTTTATTTTTGCATTTTCATTAGAACTGTCAATTTCCAATGCTTTTTTAAATAGTTGTGCTGCATCTTCATAATTTCCTTTTCTGTGGGCAATTATTCCTGCATTATATAAAGCTGCAAATTTTAATGAGTCTGAGGCGTCTGGTGAAATTTGCTTATAGCGTTCTTCTGCTGCATCTAATTCATTTTGCATAAGATAAGTTGTTGCTAATCCATAAAGAGCATGCATTTCAAGCTCTTTATCTCCTGTTTGCTGGGCTTCTTCTATTGCATTTATAAATCCGGCTGTTGCCTGTCTATATTTTTTCTGATGCCAATTCCAGGTACTTTGTAAAACGGTTTTGGCTCCTTCTATTTTTTCATTACAAGAACTAAATAAAATAATTATAGTAAATATAGATAATAAGGTTGAAGATTTTTTTATATTTGAATATTTTTTCTCTGTTTTCGTTTTTAATATTGAAAAATCAAATTCTGCAAATATAAATGATGTTATGAATAAAATTAATGCTAGAGCCATAAATAAATTGTGTCTTGGTACACTTTCTACTTCGTAAGCGAACTGTTGCTTTTTTTCTTCTTCCTTGTTTTTTTGACTGGGAAAGTTTATTTCATTTAGAAGTTTTAAGGCAGAACCTATTTCAGTAGAATCAATATATTCTACATTTGCCATTTTTGAGAATCTTTGATGTCCTATAAGAACTCTTTTTGCCTTTGCTGCTTCTATTGCATCTTTTATGCGTTGTGTACGAAGTGCTGTTTTTATATAAGTTTTACCATCTCCAGCTAAGCATTCCGTTTCTCTTTCATTTCCAAATCCGATTATCATTACAGAAATACCATATTTTGTTGCTTCTGAAATTGCTTCAGAAAGTTTTCCATCTGTTTCTTCTCCGTCTGTGAATAACCATATTGAAGAAGCTTTTGAGGATTGGACTGGGAAACTCCTTATAGCCGTTAATACTCCTTCTCCTAAGCTTGTTCCTGCTGAGGACATATAAGATGGAGAGATACAGGAAAGGAGTGGATATATACTTGAAAAATCTTCTGTCATAGGAACTGCAATAACGCCTGAACCTTTTGCTAAAACAACTGAGACAGCAGTTCCTTTCATTCTTTCTAATAATTCAGAAGCATACATTGTTGCTGATGATAATCTTGTAATATTGCCAGGTGCATCATCTGCCATCATACTATAAGAAATATCAAATACCATAGAAACAGCATTTCCGTTTTTAGGTATTGGAATTGTTCTCATTCCCCATGATAACCCTGAATAGGCAAGTATTATACATATAAAGGAAAATACTCTACATAGATTTTTCCCAATAAATGAAAATCTTAATCTTTTTAGGATTGTAAAACTTTTTGAATCCGCAGACCCCACATAACATTTTTTTATGGAGTTAAAAAGCTTTACATAATTTCTTATTGTAATGATAATTACCGGAATAAGAATAAATAAGGCATAAAGGGCATAAGGTCTTTCTATTTCAATCATATTAAGTCCTGTAAATATAATCGTTTCATGCACCATGAAAGGACTATTAGAATTATAGCTATGAATAGTAATGTTTTATAATAAAGTTTATCCAGATTTTTTATGTGATAACTTTGTGATAAAACTTGTTCTTTTCCTATTGAGTTTATTGCAGCTGCAAGTTCTCCTGTATTTTCAACGCTAAAGTAATTGCCATCTGCCTGTAAAGCAATTTTTCTAAGTTGATTTTCATCAAAATCAGATTTTAAATATCCTGATACTACATTTCCTGTTTTTTGGTCTACATATTCCAAAGGAACAACACCTTTTGTTCCTAATCCTAAAACATATAGTGCTATATTATTTTCTTTTGCAAGTCTTGCTGCCGTATTTGGGTGTATTGAACCGGCATTGTTTTCTCCGTCTGTTATAAGTACTATACATTTTTTTGCTGATGTTGAAGAAATTAGATGATAAACAGCGGTTGCAAGCCCTGTCCCTATTGCACTTTCATCACCTAATTCCCCTATTTTTAGTGCATCAAGCCTTTCAAGAAATATATTTTTGTCTTCTGTAGGAGGAACTATAACAGCAGCTTCACTTGCCATTGCTACAAGTGCAAATGAGGTTCCTTCATTAAAATTTGCAAATGTGTGTACAGCCTGGCAGGCGGCTTCTAATCTCATTCCATTTGCAATATCTTTTGCTGCCATTGATGGACTTGTATCTATAACAAAAAGAATATCAGCTCCTCTTGATGTGTATACTTTTTCCTGATTGTGTATAACAGGAGATGCAAAGGCAAGTACAACACAGATATAGGAAGCTGTGCATAATAATTCTGCGATGATAGAAATTACTTTTGTAAAATAGTCAGTCCATTCAAAAGATTTTCCGTTCCAATCATGAAAAGTTATTGGAAAATATATTCCGGAAAATATATGGAATTTACGAGCAATGTAAAGTAAAGGAATAAATATAAGCAGCAAAAATGCAGCTGGATTTTGAAAATCAGGCATTTATGTTCTCCTTTAATTCTGATGTTTCTGATGACGGGTTATTTGATTTTATTGGGTGGCGTTCAAAATAGCTTATAGCTTTTTTTACGGTCATAGAAAGAGCTTCTCTTTCTCCATCGAGCAGAATTGTTTCATGTAGAGAGGGAGGTAAAAGTTTACTTTCCAGAGAATTTGTTGCATATCTTATATAATCTGTTCGATGAAACATTGATAATAATTCTTGTAAACGCATTTTTTGAGCAAAATGAACAGAATGTTTTGCAAGAATATCAAATGATTTTTCTATTTCAAATGTGTCATAATTATTAAAAGGTGTACTATATCTGTAAGAAAGATAGTTACGAGTAATAACTTGTATTTCTTTTGAAAAATCTGCATCACTGCATTCTGTATCGTGTTCAAGACGTCGTAGTCGTTTTACTGCTGTATATGCATTTTTCCCATATCCTAAAACTGCTTTTAAATGTTTTAAAAAAGAAATAACGCTTGATACATGGGTTAAAGTAATACAAATTAATGCTATGAAAATGCAGCATAAAATAATTAAGCCATATACAAAGTAAGTTGTTCCGGCTACTAAAATTGGAGCTGTTGGAGGTTGTAATATTGTAATATGATTTTTTTCGCTTAGGGATAATATTTCTATTGGCATTATATCAATAGGAAAAGATATATTAGATTGTATCCCTGAAGATTGAAATAAATCATGAAGGTTAAAACGTTCAAAATCTATTACGCCTGTTTTCCACGGCACGAGAACTATATTTAAAATATAATTTACTTCATCAAATCTTTTTAATGAAACTTCCTTTATAGTGCACAAAGATGATTTTTCATAGAAGGTAGGAAAATCTTTATCTAGTGGTATTTCTATATTTTCATTGTTTTTTTCAATATCAAATAAATCGTAAGGACTTCTAAAATTATAATGTATGTGGACTTCATCTCCTACATAGATATCTTTAGGTGTTGTAAGCTGTTCTGTAGAAGTTTCTGTTTGTTGTGAAAAGATTGAAGATATTAAAAAAAAGAAAAATAAAATAGCTGATAATTTTTTTTT
>JAILNT010000399.1 GCA_024691265.1 Treponema sp.
AGTCTAATTATGTATATGCCGGCCGCTAAAAGAAGAAAGATTGAAATTGAAAATCAAAAAAATGAACGTATCAATCATATAGTAGAATGTACATTTGGTTTATTTGCAGATAATGGTATTGAAAACATATCTATGAATGAAATAGCTGTTCAGGCTGAAATCGGAGTTGCATCTCTTTATAGGTATTTTCAGACAAAAGAAGAACTTGCAATAAAAGTTGCAGTTTATGCATGGGAATTAGAAGAAAGTATATTTCATAAAGCTTTTTCATCTGAAGATTTCAAAATATTAAATGGTTTTGAACAAATGAAAGTGCTTTTAGAAATTTTTACGGAAGCTGTTGTAAGCCAAAGAAGCTTTTTCAGGTTTGTATATTATTTTGATGCCTTTATTACAAAGGAAGCTATTTCTCCAGAAAGGCTTAATCCATATCAAGCCATCGTTACAAAAATAAATAAGATTGTTATAGATGCATTTCAGAAAGGGCTCGAAGATAAATCAATTAACTACAAAAATCTGAATAATTCTATTATGCATGATGCTTCAGATATAGAAATGTGCTTTACAATGCTACATTCATTATTTTGTCTTGCCCAAAAGCTTTCTATTTCGGGAGAAATATTAACTATGGATAAGGTTGTAGATGGAAGAAAGCAAATAGAAATGCTTGTAAGCATTATGCTTGAAACCCTAAAAAATAGAACCTGATATTTAATATAAGGAGAAGTAATATGAAGAATCTATCTAAAAGTAAAATATGGCTTTTTGCTGTAGGACAATTTGGTTGGGCTTTACTTTCCGGGCTTATAGGAACTTACCTTGTAAATTTCTATCTTCCGGGAGAGGCTGATATTTCATCAGGTCAGCCTGTTTTAATACCGCAAGGTCGTATTATTTTTGGTTTCCTTACTGTAATAGGTCTTGTTACAGCTTTAGGACGCTTGTTTGATGCAGTGACAGACCCTTTAATTGCTTCTCTTTCAGATAAATGCAAAAGTAAAGATGGTAGACGAATACCTTTTCTAAAATGGTTTGCGTTACCATTTGCAGTTGCTACAGTGCTTGTTTTTTGTGCACCTTTTCAAGCCACAGAAACAGGAAAAATTCTAAATGCAATATGGCTTTGTGTAATGGTTCTTGCATATTATTTTTTGATAACTTGCTATTGCACACCATATACGGCTCTTTATTCTGAAATAACACATACCGAAAATGAAAGAATGTTAGCTTCTACTGCAATTTCTTTTACTTTTATTGTAGGTCAGGCAGTAGGCTATATGGGACCGATTTTTTGGTGTCCGCTTTCTGAAAGCATGGGAAGAGTTACTGCAATTAGAACTATATTTGTTATATTTGCCATAATAGCTCTTATTTGTATGTATATTCCTGTTCTTGTAATAAAAGAAAAAGATTATGTAGATGCAAAACCTTCACAGGTTGGAATGTTTGAATCTTTAGGAAAGACATTCAAAAATAAATCTTTCAGGATATTTGTTGCTTCTGATATTTTTTATTGGATAGGACTTACAATGTTTCAAACTGGTATTCCTTATTTCGTAAAGGAGCTTATAGGTCTTCCAGAAGCATGGCAATCTCTTTTACTCATTCTTATGACAGCAGTTTCTCTATTGTTCTATATCCCTATTAATCATTTTACTAAGTTGATAGGAAAGAAGAAAATGGTTTTATTTGCTTTCTTTATGTTTACGATTGTATTCACATTCACAGCCTTTACAGGATTGTTTCATGGTAACGATGCTACTTTAATCAATTTCTTTGGACTGCTTCCAGTTTATAAACTTGTACAGGGACTTATCGTTGCAGTGTGTGGAGCGTTACCAATGGCAATTTTTGGTATATTGCCTCAAGCTATGGTTGCTGATTGTGCTGTATATGATTATAAGATTACAGGGGAAAGCCGGCAGGGAATGTTCTTTGCTGCAAGAACATTTTGCTTTAAGCTAGGGCAGAGTATAGCCATGGTTTTATTCACATCTCTTGCAACTCTTGGCAGTGCTGGCTTTGGATTTAGAGTTGCAGCTATGACTGCCGCAATTTTGTGCTTCTTAGGTGGAATAATTCTTATGTTCTATAATGAAAAAATGATATTAAAAGAAATAGCTTAAATCTTTGATATAAAATATCATAAAAATATAGTAGGGAATTATCTAATATGATTTAGTTTCCCTACTATATACTATAAAAAGTTATTTTATTTATACATTATAAGCAATTCAGTTCGTTCTTTTTTTTCTTCAGGCTTTTTAGCTTTCACATCATAATCAAATACTTCATATTCAGATATAGAAAAAGCTACTCTTGAGTTTTTAAGCATACCATTTTCATCAAGTAATTTTCTGTGTATATCTTTATCATAATTATGTTTATACCAAGAAGGGAAGTTTCCTTTTTTACCAGCTCTTACAAAATCATAGCGAAGTAAATCGTATATCAAATTTTTATCTAGGGCTGTATCAATGGAATTATTATTTATAAAGTCATAAAGAAGCTGATACCAGTAAGCTTCTTTTCTTGCTTGTGAAAAAGCCATAATAGTTCTACCGTATTTTATCATTGCACAGAAAAAAGACCATGGACTTGTCATTCTGAATATGTAAGTCATTGTGTATAAAAAACTAGCCTTGTTCCAATATGCATCTGTAACAATTTCCATGTCTTTTAAGAAAGCTATATCATTAAAAGACATATATGGAGTTGAAAAGGTTTCATAAACTGGAGTTTCCATCCATTTCCAGCCATTTTCTGAAGCATATTTTTCCATATTAGTTCCATTTAATACTTTTAAGAAACCTAATTGTAATGCATCAGGACGAAGTTCCA
Organism: Treponema sp.; assembly: GCA_024691265.1. Classification (GTDB taxonomy): domain Bacteria; phylum Spirochaetota; class Spirochaetia; order Treponematales; family Treponemataceae; genus Treponema_D. The sequence goes on from JAILNT010000399.1 coordinate 2,842, forward strand.
TAACAAAATCATAGCTGTGTCCAAAGCTTTCTAAATCTTCATAGGGAAGACCTGCTATTAAATCAAGGTGCTGGTGTATTGTACGGGGAATACGCTTTATTTTTTTGAAAAGTTCTTCTGTATTTGTAGAACGATTTATAGACGCAAGTGTTTTTTTATTTGCAGACTGAACACCCATTTCAAATTGCATTACGCCTTGCGGAATGTTTTGTAAGAAATCTAAAGCTTTTTCAGAAAGGTATTCAGCTTCTATTTCAAAATGGAACATTGTTTTGCCGTTATGATGTTTAAGAATATAATCCCATATCCCTATATAACGGTTTTCATCAAGATTATAAGTACGGTCTACAAATTTTACTAGTTTTATATTGTTATCAAGAAATATTTGAATTTCATCACAAGTACGCTCTAAACTTTTAAACCTTACTCGCTTATCAACGGATGAAAGACAATATGCACAGCTAAATGGACAACCTCTGCTTGATTCATAATAGTATATTTTGTGTTCAGGGTCTGCTTCTCCCTTTATAATTTCAGGATAAGGAAAAGGAATATCATCTAAGTTTTCTATAAAAGCTCTATTCCCTGTAAATATCACATTATTTTCACTATCTCTATAGTAAATACTTTTTATATCTTTTAATTTTGATAAAAGACTTTTAGCATTAGAATTACTTTTTTCTATCATATCTGTAAAGGTTAATTCTCCTTCTCCAAATACGATAAAATCCAAATCTTTGATATTTCCTAAATACTTTTTTGCTCCATATCCATATTCTGGACCTCCAGCAGCAAGAATACAGTCTGGAAGGACTTTCTTTATTTCCGGTAGAAGCTTATATACATATTCTGCATTCCAAATATAAGTAGAAAACTGAATCCAATCTGCATTAGAAAAGGCAATTCCTCTTAAAACTTCTCCAACAGGTTGATTTATTGTAAATTCAGCAAGCTCAATTTCTGGTTTGTCATTTCTATTTTCAAAGTATTTATCTGCATAGTTTTTCAAATCTCGAATAGCTATGT
>JAILNT010000400.1 GCA_024691265.1 Treponema sp.
TAAGAAGAAAGTTTTAGTTGCTGTTGCTTTTATTAATCTCGTATTTTTTGCTTCTTATGCAGAATCCTTTATTTTTCCTTTGGAATTCGATTTATATACCGAGCCTCAGGAAAGTGCAAATACAACAAATGGTATGTTGCAATACAATTGGAATGAAAGTTATTCAAGCCGTCTTGATATAAAATATACAACAGATGTTGAAACTTTAGACGAAATAGATGGCTACACAAATGCTGTTGAAACTGTGAAAGAAAAAACTTTTGAGGCTTATTTATATCCTTTGAAAAGATATTTCGGTTCAAGAGAGTACGATTCTTTTGTTTCAAGTGTTGCTACGGGGCTTTTTTATCAGTATACAACAAGTGATACTTTTGCCGGCATGTTTGATACAAATGGTCGTATGCTTGATGAAGTTGATACTGGTAAATATTTTACAATGGAAAATAAACGTAAAGCTCATTTTTTGGGACCTGTAATAGCAGCTTCAGCAAAATATGATATAGGGGACTATGTTTCTTTTAATTATGAAGCTAGTTTGAGTCCTATATATTATATTATTTTAGACCACTCACTTTCTTATTATTCTGACCAGACTAGTTCTAGTTTTGATTATTCTGATGATAATACATATTCTTCATGGTCAACTCCTTTTATCGAACAAAAGTTTTATATTGATTTGATGAAAAGAGTAAGACTTCTTGCAAAATGTACATATCAGAAAATAAATACACAGCAGATTGATTGGAATGCTGACGGTGATTTATCAGATTTTGATGATGAGCAGGATTTAACTACTTTTAGAGTAGGTTTTGAATATATGTCGCAGAAATTTTCAAAATCAAGAATCTCTGCTGGTTTATATTATGAAAATAGCTGGGTAAAATCTGAATATAATGATAATACTGTTCATGACAGTAAATGGATTTTCAGTATAGGTGCTATGATGTAAAAGTTCTTTCTACATAAGACCTGTAATTCCTTTTATTTTGTTGCATATAGATTAAAATATTGTGTTATGCTATACTCTGTCAGTTAATCAAATTAAATGAGGAGCTGAACAGGTCTTATGTACAAGAGTGTTGACCCTAAAGCAGATTTCCCAAAGCAGGAAGAAGAAGTTCTTGCTTTCTGGGAAAAAAATGATACTTTTAAAAAGTCTGTTTCCCAGCGTGAGGGCGCTGAGGATTTTATTTTCTATGATGGACCTCCATTTGCAACAGGTCTTCCTCACTTTGGACATTTCATTCCTTCTACAATTAAAGACATTATTCCTCGTTACCAGACAATGAAAGGTAAAAAGGTTACTCGTCGTTTTGGCTGGGATTGTCACGGTCTTCCTGTTGAAAATCTGATTGAAAAAGAGCTTGGAATAAATTCTAAACACGAAATTGAAGCTTTTGGAATTGATAAATTCAATGAAAAGTGTAAAGATTCTGTTCTCCGCTATACATCAGAATGGCGTAAAACTATTACCCGTATGGGTCGTTGGGTAGATTTTGATAATGACTATAAGACTATGAATCCAGATTTTATGGAATCAATCTGGTGGGTTGCAAAGTCATTATGGGATAAGGGACTTATTTATGAAGGAAAATATATTCTTCCATATTGTCCTCGCTGTGCAACAGTTCTTTCTACTCATGAGCTTGCCCAGGGTTATAAAGATGTAACAGAAACAGCAATAACAGTACGCTTTAAGATTACTAAAGCTCCGGCTGCTATAGATGACCCTGATATGGCAAATGGCAAAACCTATTTTGTAGCATGGACAACAACTCCATGGACTTTGCCTTCAAATCTTGGTCTTTGTATGGGTCCTGAAATCGATTATGTAAAGATTCAGGATAAAGAGAGCGGCGATTTTTATATTATGGCCGAAGCTCGTCTTTCTTCTTATTACAAGAATGAAGAAGATTATACAATTATCTATCGCCATAAGGGTAAAGATTTTGTTGGTGCTCGCTATGAGCCTTTATTCCCTTATTTTGCAAAGCTTTCAGACCCTGCAGAATGTGAAAAAGAATCTAATCAGAAATGTAGTGAAGGTGCTTTCCGCATGTTCAATGCTGATTATGTTTCTACAGAAGACGGTACTGGTATTGTTCATATTGCTCCAGCTTTTGGTGAAGATGATAATAAAGTATTCCGTGGTTCTGGCGTTCCAAATGTAGAGCCAATTGATGCTGAATGTAAGTATACAAAAGAAGTTACAGATTACGTTGGCCGCTTTGTAAAGGATTGTGATAAGGATATTATCAATCGACTTAAGGACGAGAAAAAGCTTGTTAAGAGAGACCAGCATAAGCATTCTTATCCTCATTGTTGGAGATGTGGTTCTCCTTTAATTTATCGTGGAATTGGTTCATGGTTTGTTAAAGTTGCAGACCATCACGAGGCTCTTCTTAAAGCTAACAGTCAGATTACATGGCAGCCTGCTCATATAAAGGAAGGTCGCTTTGGTAAGTGGCTTGCAGGTTCAAGAGACTGGGCTGTAAGCCGTAATCGTTATTGGGGTAATCCAATCCCTATTTGGAGATGTGATGACCCTGATTGTAAGCATACTATTTGTGTTGGTAGCCGTCAGGAACTTGCAGATTTAAGCGGTACTTATCCAGAAGATTTGCATAAGCAGTTTGTAGATAAGATTACTTTCAAGTGTCCTAAATGCGGTAAGGGTACTATGAAACGTATCCCTGAAGTATTTGACTGCTGGTTTGAATCAGGAAGTATGCCTTATGCTCAGCAGCATTATCCATTTGAAAATAAGGAATATTTTGAAAAGAATTTCCCTGCAGATTTCATTTCTGAAGGTCTTGACCAGACTCGCGGTTGGTTCTATACACTTACAATTCTTGCAAGTCATTTGTTTGACAAGCCTGCTTTCAAAAACTGTATCGTAAACGGTATTGTTCTTGCAGAAGACGGACGCAAGATGTCTAAGTCTTTACGCAATTATACAGACCCTGTTGAAGCTATTAATAAGTTTGGTGCTGATGCAATTCGTTTGTTCCTTATGCATTCTGCTGTTGTAAAAGCTGATGAAATCCGCTATAGCGATGATGGTGTTCGTGATGTTATAAAGAGCATTATTCTTCCTTTGTGGAATTCTTATTCATTCTTTGTTCAGTATGCAAATATTGATAATGTAACATGTACAGGTCATGAATTTGATAATAAAAAGCCATCTAATTCACTTGATTGCTGGATTCTTTCTGTTGCTCAGAAGATGGTAAAAGATGTTACAGCAGCTCTCGATTCTTATGATTTGAGTGCAGCTATTGACCCAATGCTTGCATTTATCGACCAGGTTAATAACTGGTATATTCGTCGCAACAGAAGAAGATTCTGGAAGAGTGGAAATGATGCTGATAAGATTGAAGCTTACGGTGCTTTGTACAGTGCATTAAAGACATTTACTCTTGTTGCGGCTCCATTTATTCCATTCCTTGCTGAAGAAATGTGGCAGAATCTAAAGACTGATGAAGATAAAGAATCTGTTCATTTGATGGACTATCCACTTTATAATGACAAATTCCGTGATGAAGAGCTTGAATTCCAGATGGCAACTGTACAGAAAGCAGTTTCTATGGGACGTTCTTTACGTAATCAGTTCAATCTTAAGAATCGCCAGCCTTTGGCATCTGTTGCTCTCGTTACCCGTAATGCAGAAGAACGCAAGGTTCTTGATAGCATGAAAGATACAATTTTGGAAGAACTTAACGTTAAGGAAGTTATCTTCCATGAAAGAGAAGATGAGCTTGTTGAATACAAGGCAAAGGCAAACTTCAAGGTTTTGGGAAAACAGCTTGGCGGTAAGATGAAGCTTGCTGCTGCTGAAATTGCAAAGCTTTCTGGTGAAAAAATTGCTGAAATTCTTGATAACAAGGCTGTTTCTGTTACTGTTGACGGAGAAGAAGTTGCTCTTAATACAGAAAATATCATTGTTGAACGTCTTGAAAAGGAAGATTTGAAGGTTGTCAATGATGGTACATTAACAGTAGGTCTTGAAACAAAGATTACTGATGAGCTTAAGAAAGAAGGTTATGCCCGTGATTTGGTTCGTGGTATTCAAAATCTCCGTAAGGAAAGCGGTTTTGAAATCACAGACAGAATTAATCTTTGTGTAAGCGGGGATGCAACTCTTAAGAGTGCATTTGAAATGTTTAAGGATTTTGTAACAGGTGAAACCCTTGCAACAACAGCTGAATGGAAAGATTCTATTGAAAATGGAACTGTAATTGAAGCTGATGATGTTAAGTGGACAATTTCTGTTGCAAAAGCTTAATTTATAAAAATAAAATAATAGGGTAGGAGAAGATTTTATGGTAGCAATGAAATA